>PKWD01000116.1:3609-9431 GCA_003131945.1 Acidimicrobiaceae bacterium | reverse complement strand
TCCGACGGCGGCATCTTCAGTTTCGCCGGCGCAGCCTTCGATGGATCGGCCTCAGGCCAGATCAACCCGCTCCTCGTCGGGGAACTGGCGAACACCGGGGGGGCCCAGCAGGTGGTGGTGGTCGACGCCCCGAGTTTCTCGAGTACGACAGCCACCTTGTACACCTTCGAGAACGACGGCAGCGGGTGGTATCAGGAGTTTGACCCCATGGCGGCCGTCGACGGGGGGTCCGGTTGGGTGCTGGGTCCGATGCGCCACGAAGGCGACGACGCCACACCGGCGGGCATCTACCCCTTCGCCGACACCATTTACGGCACCCAGCCGGACCCCGGGGTCCAGTACCCCTACCACCAACTGGTGTGCGGGGACTGGTGGGACGAGGATTCCTCTGACCCGGGCTACAACAGTTTCGAGCACGTGGCCTGTGGCACTACCCCCGCCTTCGCCAACGCCAGCGAAGCACTATGGACCGAGGGCAACGCGTACCCCTCGATGATCCCGATCGGTTACAACACCCCGGCCATCGGACCCCTCGGCTCAGGGATCTTTCTGCATACCGACATCGGCGTACCCACCCAGGGCTGCGTCAGCCTGGCCTACCCTGACCTGATTGCGGTACTCGATTGGCTGAACCCCGCCCTGCATCCGGTGATCGTCATGGGTCCCGACTCGGTCGTCCGCAGCTTCTGATCCTCCGAGGTCGCCCGAGATGGCGGGGCGCGACGCGTGGCAGCGCCAAAGGGGCGGACCGAGGCCACCGGGACCGGACGGATACCGCGCCATCCCCAGATCCTCCCAGCTCAGACCCCGGATGCAGGAGGACCTTAACGTCAACGTTAATATTTAGTCCCATGCGGCAATCTGCGAACTCTTCTCGGAGCGCCGGGGCGGCCTCGAGCAACGGCCACGGAGCTGCGTTGACCAACGGCGCCGCCACTAACGGTCACCGGTCGAACGACAGCCGCTACAAGTGGGTCGCTCTCAGCACCATCACGCTCGGCACTCTGATGGTCTTCATCAACCAGTCGATCGTCCTGATCGCCCTGCCGGCCATCTTCCGCGGCATCCGTCTGAACCCCCTCACCCCGGCCAACACCGGCTACATGCTGTGGATGCTCATGGGCTTCATGGTGGTCCTGGCCGTGCTCCTCGTGACCCTCGGCCGGGTGGGTGACATCTTCGGCCGGGTGAAGATGTACAACCTCGGTTTCGCCGTCTTCACCGTCTTCTCGATCCTGCTGTCGATCACCTGGATGCACGGACCCGGGGCCGCCGTCTGGCTGATCGGCATGCGGGTCGGCCAGGGGGTGGGCGGGGCCATGCTCTTCGCCAACTCCTCGGCCATCATCACCGACGCCTTCCCGTCCAACCAGCGCGGGCTCGGTCTCGGGATCAACAACGTCGCCGCCATCGGCGGTGCCTTCATCGGTCTGGTGCTCGGCGGACTGCTGGCCCCGGTCCAGTGGCACATGGTCTTTCTCGTGTCGGTCCCCTTCGGGATCTTCGGAACGGTGTGGGCCTACCGCAAGCTCGAAGACAGGAGCGTGCGCACGCCGGCCCACATCGACTGGTGGGGCAACGCCACCTTCGCCGCCGGTCTCATCCTGATTCTCATCGGCATCACCTATGGCCTTCTCCCCTATGGCCACCACACCATGGGCTGGTCCAGTCCCACGGTGCTGGCCGAGATCTTCGGCGGTCTCGTCCTGCTCGTCGTGTTCTCGGTCATCGAAACGCGCGTCGCCCATCCCATGTTCCGGCTGACGCTGTTCCGCATCCGCGCCTTCACCGCCGGCAACGTGGCCAGCGCCTTGGCCTCGCTCAGCCGTGGTGGCCTCATGTTCATGCTGATCATCTNNCTGTGGGCCGGCATCTACATGGTGCCGTTGACCATCGGCTTCCTGGCCGCCGGTCCGCTGGCCGGCCACCTGGCCGACAAGTACGGGGCACGCCCCTTCGCCTCCGGGGGCCTGCTGCTGGTGGCGTTGACTTTCATCTTGCTGCAGGCCCTGCCGGTCGACTTCGGCTACCCGGCCTTCGCCACTCTGCTCTTCTTC
This sequence comes from Acidimicrobiaceae bacterium, assembly GCA_003131945.1. Next base: position 7,374 of record PKWD01000116.1, on the reverse strand, counting down.
AACTCCGTCGGCATGGGACTTTTCATCGCCCCCAATCAGACCGGCATCATGAACAGCCTTCCGGCCAACCAGCGCGGGGCCGGTGCCGGCATGGCCGCCACCTTCAACTCCTCGGCCCAGGTCCTCTCGATCGGCATCTTCTTCACGCTNNCCGCCTTCCTCGGCTACAACCCAATGGCCACCCTGCTCGGACCGGCGGCGTTGCACCACATGACGGCGGCCCAGGTCCACTACATCACCGGCCGGTCGTTCTTCCCCCACCTCATCTCGGCCCCGTTCGGCAAGGGCCTGGAAAAGGCCTTCGACTTCGCCGCCATCGTCTGTCTGCTCGGGGCCGTGGCGTCGCTCCTGCGGGGCGGTAAGTACCACTACACCGAGCCCGGCACAGAGCCCGTCCCGGTGGAGACGGCCGAAGAAGCGGTGGCCGAGACCGAACCCCTGTTGGTGAGCTGACCCCATGGCTCGCACGACGGGGGTGAAGATTAGAGACACAATGCAGGACGCGGCGCCGGGGCCGGCTCAGGGTGACGACAGTGAGCCCGGTCTGCGCATCAGCGACGCCGCTTCGCGGGTCGGGGTCTCGGCCCGCACCCTGCGGTACTACGACGAGCTCGGTCTGCTCAGTCCGTCGCAGTACACCGCCGGTGGTGAGCGCCGTTACCGCCACACCGACCTGGTGCAGCTCCAACGCATCCTGGAACTACGCGAAGCACTCGGGATGAACCTGGAGGAGATCAAGGAATTCCTGGAGTCCGAGCAACGGCTTGACGAGGTGCGCGCCGCCTACCGGGCCGAGCAGGAGGTCGACACCAAGGCGGCCCGGCGCCAGCGAAAGGCTCTTCTCGAAGAGGCGTTGGCCTTGAACGAGTCCCTGAAGGAGCAGCTGAACGCCAAGCTGGCCCGCATGGACGCTTTCCGGGCCACGCTGGCCCGCAACGCCGACCGTTGTCGGGAGCTTCTGGCCGAGTTCGGGTAACAGCGGCTACCCCGGGAGACAGCCGGTCACGCAGGGGCCAGGCGCACCGGCGTGTGCCGGGCCAGGGCCCGTCGGGTGGTGACGACGACGGCCAACGGCCACAAGGCCTGGGCGCCGGCGGCGGCGCGCTCGGCCAGTCCACGCTGACCACCGTGGAGCTCGGCCGCGAACCACACCACCAGGCCGATCAGGACCACTGACGCCGCTATCGATGTGGGGCGGGTCAGCAGTGGCGCCACCCGGCGCCGGCGGGAGGCGAAAAGGGGCCAGATGGCCAGGGCACCGAAGGCCACGGTGGCGGCCACGGTGTGGGCCACCGAGTTCCCATGAGCCGGTTGCGGGAACGTCGCCACCATCACCGTGGCCACGCCGCCGAGGCCGAGCAGCGCCCGCCCGCCCGGCCGGACCGGTCGCAGGCTCAGTGCCGTCATGACATGGCAGGCGCCCAGGCCGGCCAGCGCCGACGTCATCACCCACCGGTCCGTCGCCCCATGGGCGGCCAGGGCGCTGATGGTGTCGCGTATCGGGTTGTAGCTCGCCGGCTGACGCGCCTGGGCCAGCGCCAGGCCCGCCCCGAGCACCACGGGGGCGCCTGCGCCCGACACCACACCCCACCACGGGATCCGCTTCACCACGACCGGGTCCCGTTCACGGCCGGATCCTATGGCGCGCTGCGGACGGACGGCCTCAGCGCACGAGCGAGACGGCGCCGGCGGCGACGAGAGCGCCGACCCCGAGGCCGAGAGTCCGACGCCACGGATTCACACCACGGACGACCTCATCGAGAGCCCACCAGCCCAGGGTGGCCACACCGGCCCAATCGATGGCCGTGTGGGCGGCCGTTGCCGAGGCCACGATCCGGCGCACGACGACGGTGGCGAAGAAGAGCCAAAGGGCGATGTTGGGGAACTGGGCGATGGTGATCCGACCCGTCCGTCGATTGCGGAACAGCCACTCGGCCACCGCCTTCGTCCGTGACTTCGGTGACAGGGGACGGACCACGCCCACCAGCCTGGCCGATGACAGGGCTCGGCCGGGCCGCGGCGGGGATTTCGTCGTTTCCGGTCCCGGCGCGGGAGGCTGTCGTGGTGGCGGCGCTGGCGAGCTGGGGATTGGGGGTCTTCCACCATCACATCGGGCGCAGCCTGGTCTCCATCATCATGCTGTCGATCGCCAGTGCCGCGTCCTACGGCCTGGCCGCCGTCCTCCAGCACCACGCGGCGGTCCGCCAGCCGCGGGAGCTGTCGGTACGGGTCGGCCTTCTCGTCCGTCTGGTCCGCCGACCGATGTGGCTTGTGGGCAACGCTCTCGACGGGGTCGGCTACCTGTTCCAATTCCTGGCGCTGCGGCGCGGATCGCTCGTCCTCGTCGAGCCCCTCCTCGTGCTCAGTCTCGTCTTCGCCCTGCCGGTGACGGCCTGGCTCGACCACCGGCGCATCTCCGGCCGGGACGTCGGCTCCNNCGTGATCATCACGGGCGGCGTGGCCCTCTTCCTCGGTGCGGCCCACCCGGGCCTCGGGCATCCCGACGCGTCGGGGAAGGCCTGGATCGTCCTGACCGTCGTCATCGCCGCGGCCTGCGGCGCCATGGTGGCCGGTACCCGGGGCGGCTCGCGTCGCCGTGCGGCGGTGTTGTTGGGGGCCGGCTCGGGCACGGCGTTCGGATATGTGGCCGCCCTCACCGAGCGCACCGGCCATCTTCTCGACAAAGGCTTGGTCCACACCCTGGCGGCGTGGGAGCCCTACGCCCTGCTCGTCGGGGGGGCGGTCGCCCTCCTTCTCACCCAGAGCGCATTTCACGCCGGAGCGCTACGCCTGTCGCTGCCCACCCTGACCGTGGCTCAACCGTTGGTGGCCGTGGTCATCGGTCTGGGGCTCTTCGGTGAGCACATCGATTCGAGGGGGCCGGCGCCGGGCTGGGAGGCACTGGGCCTGGCCATGGTCGTCTTCGGTGTCTTCGCCCTCACCCGGTCGCCGGTGATCGGGACGGACCAAGAGGGCCCCGAGCAGGCGGCCCCGTCATGAGGTGGTGGCGCGCCGCCGGGCATGCCCTGACCATCAGCGGCTCCATGACGTGGGAGATCCTGTGGGCCCTCATCTTCGGTTTCGCCCTGTCCGCCGTGGTGCAGGCGGTGATCAGACGGAGCACGATCGTGAGGCTGCTCGGTGACGATCGACCTCGCACCCTGGCCCTGGCCGCCGGTTTCGGGGCGGCATCGTCATCGTGCTCCTACGCGGCGGTGGCCCTGGCCCGGGCGCTGTTCCGGCAGGGGGCGAGCTTCACGGCCGCCATGACCTTCGAGATCGCCTCGACCAACCTGGTCGTCGAGCTGGGCGTCATCCTGGCCCTGCTCATCGGATGGCAGTTCACCCTGGCCGAGTTCATCGGCGGCCCCGTCATGATCGTGCTGTTGGCCGTCCTCTTCCGCCTCTTTCTGCGTCAACGCCTTCTTCAGGCGGCCAGAACCCAAGCCGACATTGGGCGCGCCGGCTCCATGGAGGGCCACGCCGCCATGGACATGACCATCCAAGAAGAAGGCAGCCTCGGGAGCCGGCTGCGTTCGATGGCCGCGCTCACCTCGATCTCGCACATCTTCATCATGGAGTGGGCCGCCGTGATCCGCGACATTGTCCTCGGTTTGCTCATCGCCGGGGCCGTGGCCGCCTGGGTCCCCGATTCCTTCTGGCGGCACCTCTTCCTGGTGCACCATCCGCTGCTGTCCAAGCTGTGGGGACCGCTGATCGGTCCGATCGTCAGTCTGCTGAGCTTCGTCTGCTCGATCGGCAACG
>PKWD01000116.1:0-3548 GCA_003131945.1 Acidimicrobiaceae bacterium | reverse complement strand
GCCACCTTCTACGCCACGATGGTGCTGGCCGGCTACGTGGTGGAGTTCGCCTTCGGTGGGCTCGGCCTGGTACCGACCACACGCGACGCCAAGGTGACAGAGATGCCCATCCGTTGGGACTACACCTCCGTGCTGAACATCGTGGCGCTGGTGGTGGCCGCCGGCCTGATCTACCGCTTCGTGCAATCGGGGGCCTTACCGATGCTCAAGATGATGGGCGGTCCGCCGCCCAACGGTGCCGATGAGCACAGACATCAGCGTCCGGACGAAGGGACTTAGTGCTTTTCCGAGCGCCACCATCCTTGCTCGGGGCGGACGGGAGGGTCCCGGCGCCCACCCAAGATGCAACGTGGGCAGGATTTGTCGTCCCGGCCGGATGCGAACGGCCGTTTCCGTCGTGGTGGCAAAGATTGCGTACCGGAGTCGGGCTTACGGCGACGCCCCCGACATCACGATGATGACGCCGAGGACGCCGGCGGCAATGAGAGCGGGCAGCACACCCCGTCTCAGACCGAGGAGCCACACGGCGGCGAGGCCCAGGACACCGAGCTGCCACAGGTGGGTGAGAGCGAGGGCGAGAGGAATGGAGGCGCCGGCGATGGCGCCAATGGCGGAGGCGCCCGCACCGGTGAGGAAGCTCTGGACGGCGGCGCTCGAGCGCAGTCGATCGAAGTGGGGGGCACCACCGATGACGAACACAAATGAAGGCGTGAAGGCCANNCGCGATCAGCGCCGCGAGCAGCCCGCCGCCGATTCCCGCAGCGGCATAGCCGACGACGGCCACCGTCTGCATGACAGGCCCCGGCGTGATCTGTCCGAGGGCCACGGCATTGAGGAACTGAGCGGCCGTCATCCAGTGGTAGGTGGTCACCGCGTCGCGCTGCATGAGCGGGATGATGACGAAGCCGCCCCCGTAGGACAGCGCCCCGACTTTCACGGCGACCCACGACAGCGCCGCCAGTCCGCCCATCGCCGGGATTGAGGCCGGGATGAGGGCCAGCGCCCCGTGCGGCCATCGGTGGGCGGGGCCGGTCCGGACCGCCACCTCGACCGCACCGCTGGCCAGGAGGACGAGCACCAGATACGGGCCCACCGTGGCGGCGGCCGTTCCACCGACGGCGAGATAGCAGAGCCAACGGATCCGGGTGGCGCGGTCGTTGTTTCGTCGCCAGCTGGCCGGCATGAGCCGGGTTGACGCATGGACGGCGACAGCAGCCACGGCGGCGCCGGCGCCGGCCGTCAATGCGGCTCCCGCCATCATTGTTGCTGGGACAATAGCTGCCGATGCTCCCAGTNNTCCGCCGCACCTTGAATCCACAGCGGCGGATGAGAGGCGAGGAAGATCGATGACAGGCCCAGAATGACGACGAGTCCGGGCACGATGAAGCAGACGCCCCCCACCACCGCCCCGAGGCGGCCTCGGAGGCGCCAGGCGCAGAAGATCGCCAGTTGGGTGGAAGCGGGGCCCGGAAGAAGGTTGACGGTGGCCAGGCCGTCTTCGAACTCGCGGGCCGTGAGCCAGCCCCGCTCATCGACGCAGAGCCGACGAAGAAGGGCGATGTGGGCCGGCGGACCTCCGAAGCCGATGCACCCGATCCGGCCCCACTCCCGCGCGATGGTCGGAAGTCGCACCACCGGCTCCACAGTAACCATGACCGGCCACTCCGCCTCTTTCCGAACGTTCAATGTGCGGCGGGCAAGCCTGTGCGGGCGTAGCGTCATCGTTGTGCCTGTCGTGGGTCCCTTCGCCCGAGCTCTTCGAGACCGACCGGACCCGTCCCTGCCGCTTCCGGCCGGACCGGTCTCCAACGGCGAATTCATCCCGGCGGCGGCCGACGCCGTCAGCAGGGCGACCAACGACCTGATCCGATCGACGGCTGACGATGCCGCCAGGCGACTGGGTGTGGACCGACGACGCTTCCTGCAAAGTGCCGGGGCGGTGGTGGCATCGCTGGCGGCGTTCGAGTTGGCCGGATGCGCGGGGGCGGCCCCGTCGGGGCGATCGACGAAGACGACGGGAAGCGGTCGGGGAGGGACGTTCGGCACGACCTCCCCCGTCGACGCCGACGCCTGTCANNGGCGGCAGCCGCCGCGAAGTGCCGGTCGAGGCGATCTGCACCGGCCCCGGCCGCACCTCGCTCGCCAAGGGCGAGTTCATCGTCGACGCCCACACCCATCACGTGATCCCGGCCGGACCCTGGGCCCAGGTCGCGCCCGCCACGGTAGGCCTCGTCCTCGGCATGCTGCCCGCCGGTTGCTCCGACAGCCCTCAGCTCGACTGTGTGGACCGGGCCACGTATCTCCATGACATGTTCCTGGCCAGCGACACCACCGTGGCCGTCTTGACCGACGTCCCCAACTCGGGTCCGTCCAACGCCCCCCTCCCGTTCCCCGATGCCGTCAGTACCCAGGAGATCGCCGCCGGGCTCACCCACGGGGGCGCCAGCCGGGTGCTGGTGGAGAACATCCTGGCTCCGAACGTCGGTCCTCTCGGCGCCACCCTCGACGAGATGACGACTGCCGCACATTCCGGCCACGTGGCGGCCTTCAAGGTGTACACGGCCTGGAGCCCGACCGGTCAGGGCTATTCGTTGGAGGATCCCGCCATCGGACTCCCCACCGTCCAACACGCGCACGACCTCGGCGTCAAGGTCTTCGTGGCCCACAAGGGACTGCCGCTCGTGAACTTCGATCCCGCCTTCAACCACCCCGACGACATCGTGGCGGTGTCGCGGCAGTTCCCGGACATGAACTTCGTCATCTATCACTCGGCGTGGGACCCGTCCCACATCGAAGGCCCCTACGACCCGACCGCCACGATTGGAATCGATACCTTGCTTGCCGCCCTCGATCGCCACGATGTTCCGCCGAACGACAACGTTTGGGTGGATTTGGCAACGGTGTGGCGGCAACTGCTCACCCAACCCGACCAAGCGGCCCATGCCGTTGGGAAGTTGCTCAGCCGAGTGGGCCAGCAAAGGGTCATGTGGGGTACAGATGCCATTTGGTATGGCAGCCCCCAGCCCCAGATCATGGCGATGCGGGCGTTTCAGATCACCGTCGAGTACCAGGACCTCTATAAGTACCCAGAATTGACCCCACAATCGAAGGCGGCCATTTTTGGCCTCAATGCCGCCGAACTCTTCGGCATCGATCCGACGGCTACGCGCTGCACGCTGGTCGCTGACCCTCTTTCGGCAAATATTCAAGAGACGGCTCAGTTGCGAAACGACGGTGCGCTTCCCTCAGCATGGAGTCCTCATGGCCCCACGACCCGGCGTCAAGTCCTCGACTGGCTTGCATCGTCGACCACGCGATGGGTTCCCTTTTGAGGGGAACCTGGTCGGGATATCCGAATGTNNGAAGGCTGAAAGCGTGAAGTGGCCCGATTCTTGGCCGGAGAGCGGTCGTGCTTACTATCAGGGCCAATCGGACAAGAATGGGTGGCCTCATCCAATAATTGTGGCCGTTAAAAGGTCCTTGCACCAGGCCATTCCTCGGGCATCGGCGCCCACCTCTGTGGACCCATAAAGTTCGGAGTGACGGCG
>PKWD01000114.1 GCA_003131945.1 Acidimicrobiaceae bacterium | reverse complement strand
GGCGAGCAGCAGATGCTGGCCCTGGCCCGGGTCATGATGAGCCGGCCCCGCCTCTTGATGATCGACGAGCTGGCCCTGGGGCTGGCCCCCCTCACGGTCGAGCGTCTCATGGGCATCGTGCGCCGGGTCAACGCCGCCGGGGCCACCGTCATCCTCGTCGAGCAGAGTGTGAACCGGGCCATGAGCCTGGCCCGGCACGCCTTCTTCATCGAGCGCGGAGAGGTCCGCTTCGACGGTCCCACGGCCGAGCTCCTCGACCGCGATGACCTGCTGCGGCCGGTCTTCCTGGCCGACGCCACTCCGACCGCGGACTGAGGGTCAGCCGTGTTGGGAGTGTCACTGCCCCCGTCGGTCGTTCTCGAGGGTGCCATCCTCGGTCTCGACTACGGGTTGCTGGCGGTGGGCCTGGTCCTGATCTACCGCACCAGCCGGGTGGTGAACTTCGCCCAGGGCCAGATCGGCGTGGTGGCGGCCGTCTTCCTGGTCAAGCTCTACTACGACTTCGGCTTCAACTACTGGGTGGCCCTCGTCATCTCGGTGGCCCTGGCCGCCGCCGTGGGCGCCTTGTCCGAGCTCGTCCTGCGCCGCCTGTTCAACCGGCCCCGTGTCATGGTCATGGTGGCCACCATCGGGTTGTCCCAGGTGTTGTTCCTGTTCACCGTATTCCCCTTCATCAGGCCCAAGAAGCTCTACCGGGCCTTCCCGGTGCCCATCAGCTGGACGTTCCACGTCGGCACCTTCCTCTTCTCCCCCGGCGAAGTACTCACCTTGATCGTGGCTCCCGTGGTGGTCATCGCCCTGGCCGCCTTCATTCGCTTCTCGTCGTGGGGACTGGCCATGCGGGCCATGGCCGAGAACGCCGAATCGGCCCGGCTGTCGGGGGTATGGGTGCGCCGGACCTCGACCGTGGCCTGGACCCTGGCCGGCGCCCTGTCGGCCGTCACCGCCGTGCTGGCGTCGCCCAGCCAGACCAGTGCGTTGACCGAGGTGCTCAGCCCGGACCTGCTTCTCCTCGCTCTGCTGGCCGCTCTCATCGGAGGGATGGTGAGCCTCCCTGTGGCCTTCATGGCCGGGATCGGCGTGGGCGTGGTGTTCGATCTGTTGCAGTGGAACATCACCAATCCCTCCACGGGACCGGCCACGGTCGAGCTCATCCTCTTCGTCTTGCTGTTGGGGGCGCTGCTTCTGCGGGCCGCCTCTCTGCAGAAAGGGACCCGCGTCGGGGAGCGGTCGTCGTGGGCCATGGGCACCGCCGCCTTCCGGACCACGGGCACCGCCCTGCGCAAGACGGTGGGCCGCAGCGGTGTCGGGATCACCCTCCTCGTGGTGGGGCTGCTGCCGTTCGTCATCGGTGTGGGACATTCCTTCCTCATGTCGCAGATCTGTATCTTCGGCATCATCGCCCTGTCGCTCACCGTCCTCACCGGTTGGTCGGGCCAGGTGTCGTTGGGCCAGTTCGGCTTCGTGGCCGTGGGCGCCGACATCGCCTCGCACGTCGGGTCGGGTATCCCGCTCGTCCTGCTCCTGCCCGTGGCCGGCATCGCCACCGCCCTGGTGTCGGTGCTGGTCGGACTCACGGCCCTGCGCATCCGTGGCCTCTACCTGGCCGTCAGCACACTGGGTTTCGCCTTGTTCATGCAGGAGTCGGTCCTGGCCACCCCGTGCTGGACCGTCCCGCTTATCCACCGGCAGATCTGCTCGGGGCTGCCCAACCCCGAGTCCACCCTGATTTCGCGGCCGTCGTTGTTCGGACTGAACCTGTCGTCGGAACAGGCCTTCGCCTGGTTCTCGCTCGGTGTCCTCGTCGTCTCGGTGCTGATGGTGCGGGTCTGGCGCGACCGCGGCATCGCCCGTCGTCTCATCGCCGTGCGCGACAACGAGATCGCCGCGGGTGCGGCCGGCATCCCCGTGGTGCGGACCAAGTTGCTGGCCTTCGCCCTGTCCGGCTTCATGGCCGGCTACGCCGGGGTGTGCCTGGCCTTCGCCACCGAGCGCTTCAGCACCGACACCTTCAGTCCCACCTTTTCGATCCTGGTCGTGTCGATGGTGGTGATCGGCGGCCTCGATTCGATCCCCGGGGCCCTCCTCGGCGCCGTCTACCTCGAAGGCCTCCCCGCCATCTTCGGGTCCACCCCCACCGTCGAGTTCCTCACCAGCGGGGCCGGGCTCCTCGCCTTCATCCTCTACCTCCCCGGCGGCATGGCTCAGCTCCTGCACCAGTTCGGTGACCTGGTCACGGCGGGCGTGGAGAACCTGCGGGGGCGGCGCCGGGGTGTGCCGCCGGGAGACTCCACCGAGGCACCGTCGGAGAACCCGGCCGACCCCGGTCGACGCAGCCCGGCCGGGGCCGGGGCCCTCACCATGGCGGATCCGTGACCGGGGCCAGGCCGGGACCGGTGACAGGGGCGCCCGAGCACGAGGCGACTGCCACCGGGGCGGCCCGTCTCGACATCGAGGAGCTGGTGGTCTCCTTCGGCGGCCTGCGGGCCGTGAACGGCGCCAGCCTGACCGTCGAAGCCGGTTCGATCGTCGGTCTCATCGGGGCCAACGGGTCGGGCAAGACCACGTTGCTCGACGCCGTGTCCGGTCTCGTGTCTCCGGCGTCGGGACGGCTCCTTCTCGACGGCGCCGATCTGTCGGACTACATCCCCGAGGAACGGGCCCGACTGGGTATGGTCCGGTCGTTCCAGGACTGCCGTCTGTATCCCGAGTTGTCGGTGGAGGACACCCTCATGTTGTGCGAGGACGCCCGGCGCCCGGTCGGGGTCCTGTCGACGACCCTGCAGTTGCCGTGGGCCCGGCGGGCCGAGCGTGAGAAGCGCAAGGCCATCGACCGGGTGATCGGTTCGTTCGGACTGGAGAGGTTCCGGCTCCACGCCACCGCCCATCTGTCGACGGGCACGCGCCGGGTGGTCGACCTGGCGTCCATCGTGCTTGCCAATCCCCGTCTGCTGTTGCTCGACGAGCCCACGGCCGGCATCGCCCAGCGTGAGGCCGAGGCCTTCATCCCCCTGTTGAAGAGGCTGCACGAAGTGACCGACTCCACCATCCTCCTGGTCGAGCACGATGTGCCGCTCGTGTTCGAGCTGTGCTCGACGGTGGTCGTCATGCAGACGGGAGAGGTCGTGGCCGCCGGCACACCCGACGAAGTGCGCCGCGACCCCCGCGCCTTGGCCGCCTATCTGGGGGCCAGTGACGAGGCGCTGAACGTGTCCGGTCCCTTGGCCCCGTCGTCGGCCGCCAAGCCGTCGGCCGATGGGTCCTCGGCCAAGCCGTCGGCCGATGGGTCGGCGGGCGGGTCGTCGTCAGCCGGGTCGGGGGGGGAGGACCGATGACGGCGGGTGCGCTCGACGGGATCAGGGTTCTCGATCTGTCGCAGGGGATCGCCGGACCCCTGGGGGTGCTGTTTCTGGCCGAGCACGGAGCCGATGTGATCAAGGTGGAGCCGCCCGGGGGCGATCCGCTGCGGTCCTACGAAGGATCGCGCTGTTGGAATCGCAGCCGGCGCTCGGTCATCGTCGATCTCAAATCGCCCGGGGGACAGACGGACTTCCGGCGCTTGGCGGCGGAGGCCGACGTGGTGGTCGAGAGCTTCCGTCCCGACGTGGCCCGACGCCTCGGCTTCGGTTACGAGGATCTGCGGGCCATCGACGACAGGCTCATCCTGGTCTCGTGCCCGGCGTATCCATCGGGTCACCCCATGGCCCAGCGCCCCGCCTACGACGCCCTCGTCCAGGCGTCGAGCGGCCAGATGTGGGCCCAGCCGGGCTGGCGCCAGGGTCCCATCTTCCTGCACATGCCCGTGCCGTCCATGGGAGCGGCCTTTCTGGTCAGCGCCGGAACCCTGGCGGCCCTGTACGCGCGCCAGCGAACCGGACAGGGTCAACACGTGCGGACGTCATTGCTGCAGGGGGCGCTGCTCTACACGACGCAGCTCTACCAGGACGTCGAGAACCCCGGCGCCGGCTACCACGAGCTCATGGCCAAGACCTATCCGCCCGGCATCCACCAGACGATGCTCTTCGAATGTGCCGCCGGGGGATGGATCCACATCTCGGTGATGTCCGGGCTCCCGCCGCTCAAGACGATCGACGAGGTCATCGCTCTCGACCATGCCCCCGACGTCCTCACCCTGATGGGCCTGTCGCCGGCCGAACGGGCCGAGCTCGACATCCGTCGCCGCCACAAGATGCGCTCGTGGGACCGCGACGAGCTGGTGGAGGAGCTGCGACTTTACAACCATGCGGCCGAGGCGGTCGTGCCGGCGCACGATGTGCTCGATCACGTGCAGACGATCGCCAACCACACGGTGGCAACCGTCCACGACCCCGACCGGGGCGCCACGCGCCAGATGGGGGTCCCCATCCATCTGCTCGGCACTCCCGGAGCGGTGAAGGGACCACAACCGCGCCCCGGACAACACACCGAGGACGTGCTGCGTTCGCCTGCCGCCGCCGCCGGGACAACCGGCCCGGCGCTTGCCGCTTCTGCCCATTCTTCGTCGCCGTTCGCTCTCGGCGATGTACGGGTGATCGACTTCGGCCAGTACCTGGCCGGGCCCTTCGGCCCCATGATCCTCTCCGACCTCGGCGCCGACGTCATCAAGGTCGAGCCGGTGAAGGGCGACGCCATGCGCTTCTCGGCCAAGCCCTTCATCGGCTGCCAGCGCGGCAAGCGCTCCTTGGCGCTCGACCTCAAACAACCGAAGGGCCTGGAAGCGGCCAGGCGGCTCGTGGCCGGGGCCGACGTCGTG
>PKWD01000317.1 GCA_003131945.1 Acidimicrobiaceae bacterium | reverse complement strand
CGCCTACGCGACCGCGCCGAGGAGATCGCCGAGGCCATCGCGCCGCGACTCGAAGTGGCCGATACCGCTCAGGTCCGCCGAGTGCTCGTCGAGGTCGGTCAGAACTACATGGACTACCGGATCGTGGCCCAGAGCGAGGCCGAGAAGCAGGCGGAGTTGTCCACCACGGCGGAAACCCTCGTGAGCGTCCCCTACTTCGACACCGATGTGCACGACTTCGCCGGGCTCATGCGACTGGGCGCCGGTCTGTGGGGCGAGTGAACCGGAGAGTCAGGTGCTCATGACGTGAGGAAGCCCGTCGCCGTGGATCTTGGCCGTGAACATGGCCGTGTCGGCCCGGGCCAGGATCGTCTCTGGCGTGTCTGCGGGGTACGGATGGGCGAGACCGGCGCTGGCGCTGAGCCGGATGGAGCCGCCGGCCAGCTCGGTGGGGTGTTCGATGGCGCGGACGAGGCGCTGAGAGAGCCTTTCCAAATCCCGGTCGTTCTCTGTCCTCGCCACCACCACGAACTCGTCCCCCCCGTGGCGTGCGACGAAGTCGGCCTTCCGTACGGATTGGCATAGCCGGTCGCCGAGCAGTCGCAACAGCTCGTCGCCCACCTCCCGGCCGAATTGGTCATTGATGTCCTTGAACCCGTCGAGGTCCAGAAAGATCACGGCCGTCTTCGGATCGTCGAGGCACCGCTCGAGGCGACGGCACAATGCGTCGCGGTTGGGCAGATCGGTGAGCGGGTCACGCGAGCCGGCCCCGTCGAGAGCCTCCCGGGTCGCACGCAACTGGCTGATGTCGTGGCCCGACACCACGAATCCGCTGACCGTCGGGTCGTCCACCAGATTCACGATGCTGAGCTCGAAGGGAACCGTGGCCCCGCCGTCGCGGCGCAGCATCTCCACTTCCACCGTGACCGGCCCGGTGCTCCACGTCGGAGCGTCGAGGGCGCGCGCCAGAGCGGAGGACAAGGTGCGGCGGTCGTGCTCGGTGACGTAATCGGTGAGAGGCCGACCTTCGACGAGCTCCTGATCGTGTCCGAGCAGTCGGGTTATGGCCGCCGAGACGGATTGGATCTCGCCCGTCGGTTCCAGAAGCATGAGGATGCTCGCCGCATTGTGCACGAGGGACCGGAAGCGACCCATCTCGGTGTTGGCCACTTCCCAGCGCCGCCGTTCGGTGAGGTCGCGTATGCACAGCACCAGACCTTCGATTGCGTCGTGGCCGAGAAGGTTGGAGGCCGTCATCTCGACGAGTTTCCATCCCCCACCGGCGCACACCCGCAGTTCGAGTGGACTCCCGAAGGCTTTGCCTTGGATGCTCGTGAGTGCCACCTCGGCCAGCGCCTTGTCCTCGGCATGGACGACGTCGAGCGCGTTCGTCCCCACCAGCTCCGCCGTCGCCTGCCCGAACAAGCGCTCGGCGGCGTCGTTGGTCCACAGCACGCCACCCAATCGATCGATGACGACCACCGCGTCCGGCAATGAACGGGTGACGTCGGACAAGCTCTCCTGGTCCATTTACGTCCGTGTCCCCCTGATCACCGGATCTCCATCGGCGTCGGGGTGCTTCGGGTTGACCTGAGTCCGCACAACGCTAGTTGTGGGTGCGTTGCGCCCGGAGTTCTTATGGCGACCGGTTCCCGTTCGACACGAGTATCCGGCAGCAGCCCGGCCTACTGTCGGAAGCATTGACCATCGTTGCGCGAGCAAAAGATGAAGGCCGCGGTCGGGCGATTGCACCATGTGGCCATCGACAGCCCGGACCCCGAAGCGCTCGCCGAGTTCTCCTCCGAGCTTCTCGGACCGCCCGTCACCTACCGGAGTCTTGACTGGGTCGTTATCGCCGACAACGACTCCAAGTCGGGCACCGCATTCCCACTCACTGCCGACCATCAGCCACCGCCGTGGCGTCGATGCCGCGCATCGTTCGACTATAGGAATAAAGGTCGGGCGTGAAGGCCACGTAGCCCTCGAGGTCAGGCGATCGGTATGGGACCAGAGATGGTATCGAGCCCGTTGACCTCGGGGCGCCACGGTCACGCCCGGACCGCGGCTGTCGCCCGCCGGGAGGCGAGGTGTCCGGGCAATTCGCCTTGCAGCCCGGGCACCTGGACGTGACCCATCCTCGCCACCCCCTTGTTTTTTGGCACCGTTGTGCCCCCGGTGTGCCGTTGTCGTGTCGCCCCGGTGACGGGGGCCGCCATTCACACAATGAGGTGGCTGGTCCGTTCAGGTTGTGCTGGCTTGGTTGAAGAAATGATGCGTGAGTGCCGACAGGAATTCGTGAAGCAACGGACGACGGTCAGAGACGAGAAGCACGTGACCATCAGGACCTGCGGGTTCGCTTTCACGACCACGGGAAGGCCGTGCGCCAATCACGTCGCCGATGACGAGCTCTACTGCCGGGCCGGACATCCGTGTGCCAACGTCTCCGCGCGTAGAGCCGGTATCGGGACTTGGTCCGGGCACCATGGCCGCGTTTTCCCGCTCGGTAGCGTGATGTCAGAGATCGTGCCCGACCGCCGCCGGCGCGCCGGGGTGTTGCTCGCCCGTGCCCTGTCGCACGAGGATGCAGAGGCCGACGGCGTCTGGGCCGACAGGGTTCTGGCCGACCAAGCAGTGGCCCTGGCCCTCCTCGGATCGCCGGATGCCGATCCTGCCGCTCGTGACGCCGTCGTCCAGCACTTCGGTCTGGTGGGGGCCCTTCTGGTGGTGGCGCACGAGGACCGGTGGCAGCGTCACCTCGCTGTCTTGTCGGGCGACGTCGACACCACCTCGGCCGGCGACGAGGTATCGGGGCATCTCGAACGGCTGGTGAAGCATTTCCCCCACCTCGACGTCCCGAGGCTCGAGGTGCTCTTGAGCGACATCGACCGGGCCGAGACGGGGAGGGGGGCCGACCGGGCCGCCGCCGCCCGTCACCGGCTACACGCGGCCTACGCCGTCGCCGCCCGTGACGGAAGCGATGTGTCGCACCACCAGTACATGGAGTCACTCAACGAGGTTCTGAAGATGACACGCCCGGCGGTGGCATCGTGACCGGCGGTCGGGTTTAGCTCTCCGCCCTCGGGGCCGGTTTCGTGCGGCCCTGACCTTGTGTCCGAGCCGGCCGGACGTGCGGCGGGGACGCTCGACGCCGCCGCCTACGATGCGGGCGGAGGTGCGAGCACAATGACCGACATCGTCGATCCCGTCCTGGAAAAGTACGCCGAGGCCCATACGACACCACCCCCGCCCCATCTCGTCGCCGTGGACCGAGAGACGCGCGAGAAGCTGGACTTCCCCGGCATGATGGTGGGGACGCTCGAAGGTCGTTTCCTCGAGATGCTGGTGTTCGCCCGGCGTCCTGCTCAAGTGCTCGAGATCGGGACATTCAGCGGCTACTCGTCCCTGGCCATGGCCGCCGGGCTCCCTCCCGGGGGTCGGATCACCACCTGCGAGCTCAGCCCTGTCCACGCCGAGGTGGCCCGTCGACACATCGCCGCCAGCCCCTACGCCGATCGCATCGAGGTCGTGGAGGGGCCCGCCATCGACACGGTGCAGTCGCTGGCCGGGCCGTTCGACTTCGTCTTCATCGATGCCGACAAGAGCAGTTACCTCGCCTACTACGAGGCCGTCCTGCCCAAGCTGGCACCGGGCGGTCTCATCGCCGCGGACAACACCTTGTGGAGTGGGAACGTGGTGAAGGAGAGCGACCAGTCTCCGGACACCAAAGCCATCCGCGCCTTCAATGACACAGTGGCCGCCGACCCGCGGGTGGTGTGTGTACAACTCACGGTGCGCGACGGTGTCACCCTCATCCGCCGAGTCGGCGACAGCGGCGCCAACCAGTAGCGCCCGAGACAAAAGTCGCCGCGCCCGGTGCTCGATTACCACCTCCATCTCTGGCCCCACGGGCAACGCGATACCGCCCCCACTCTCGACCAGGTGGCGGCGTACTGCGAACGCGCCCAGGCGGTGGGCGTCACCGAAATAGCGCTGACCGAGCACCTCTTCCGTTTCCGGCAGGCCGATCAGTTGCTGCGCGGTTTCTGGGACGATGAGCCGGAGGCGGCGCTGCGGGTGTCGATGCGGGACTACTGGGACGAGCACGCGCGCGCCGATCTGGACGCCTATGTCGGGTGTGTGCAGGCGGCCAAAGGCGCCGGTCTTCCCGTCGTCCTCGGGCTGGAGGTCGATTACTACCGGGGGCGGATGGAGGATGTCGCCGCCTTGTTGGCCGGCTATCCCTTCGATGTCCTTCTCGGTTCGGTCCACTGGATCGGTACCTGGCGTTTCGACGACCTGGCCAACCCGGTCTCCATGGACCAGTGGACGGTACGCGACGTGGATGCGGCATGGTCGGACTACGTGACGGCCATCGAGGAGCTCGCCGCCTCGGGGACATGTGACGTCCTCGCCCATCCCGATCTCGTGAAGGCCGCCGGGCACCGGCCGGCGACGCCCGACACCTGCTGGGACCGGCTGGTCGAAGCGGCCGTATCCTCGGGCATGGCCGCCGAACTGTCCTCCGCCGGCTGGCGCAAGCCGGCGGCCGAGGCGTATCCGGCGCCGGCTCTGCTGGAGCGCTTCGTCCGCCACGGAGTCCCGCTCACCACGGCCTCCGATGCCCACCGCCTGGCCGACGTGGCCGACAGGTCGGCCGAGCTCGCCGGCCAGCTCGCCGCACTCGACGTCGACACCCTCCGGGCCTTTCGCGGCCGGAGACCGCACGACGTCGCCGTTGGCGCCGGGTCCCGGCTCCCATGATGACCCCGGCCGAGCTCGCCGCCTCGTTCACAGATCTGGGCGAAGCGGACTTCGATCACCTGCAGAGGTTGCTCGGGTCCTGGGGGGTGCTCTCCGACCTGTCGTTCTCGGACCTCCTCCTGCTCGTGCCGGCCAAGGGGTCCGACGGCCAGAACCTCCTGGTCCTGGGCCAGATCCGACCGACCACGAGCGTGACCCTGTTGCGCGTCGACCTCGTCGGGCAGGTGGTGGCGGCCGGCGACTGGGAGGTGGCGGCCGAAGCTGTCCGCACCGGGAAGGTCGTGTCGGGGGTGGCCAACGTGCCCGCCCCCACCCCTCTGCCTGAGCCCCTGCTGTCCTGGCCGGTGCACGGGGACTCGTCGGACACGGGCGAGGTCCCTGTCGTCCCCGACACCGCACAATTCGAGTGTGTCCCCGTCCCGCTCGGAGGTGCGGCGCCCGCCGTCATGGTGCGCATCGGGCCGCTGGAGGACCGCCGACGGTCCTACCGCCTCGAACGGGTCTATCGCGATCTGTACCAGCGGTTGGCGGCCATGGTGGCGGCCGGCGACTATCCCTTCGCCGGCGAGGACGTCACGACCGAGGATGCGCCGCGCGTCGGTGATGGCCTGATCCTGGTCGACACCGAGGGACGAATCGTCTACTCGTCACCGAACGCCATGAGCGCGCTGCACCGGATGGGGGTGACCGACGCCGTGGAGAGTCGGCGGTTGCCCGATCTGGGGGTCGAGGAGACGGCCGTGGACCGGGCCCTGGCGGCCGGCTGCCCGGTCATCGAGGAGGTGGAGCGCCGACCCGACGTCATCGTCCTCGTCCACTGCACCCCGCTCCTGGTGGCCGGCACGGTGACCGGGGCCATGGTGCTGCTGCGTGACGTGACCGACCTCCGTCGCCTGGACCGCCTTCTGTTGTCGAAGGACGCCGCCATCCGCGAGGTGCATCACCGGGTGAAGAACAACCTGCAGACGATCTCATCTCTGCTGCGGTTGCAGGCCCGGCGCCTCGCTCCGGGTCAGGGCCAAGAGGCCTTGCGCGAAGCGGAACGGCGCGTGCGCTCCATCGCCGTCGTCCACGAGATCCTGTCGCGCGAACCGGGCGACGAGGTGCCCTTCGACGAGATCGTGACTTCGCTGGTGCGTATGGCGGAGGACTCGGCCGTGTCGGGCCACCGCGTCGACATCCAAGTCACGGGGGACATTGGCGAGGTGGGGGCCGACGTGGCCACACCGCTGGCGGTCGTCTTGGCCGAGCTGCTGCAGAACGCGGTGGAGCACGCGTTTCCTTCCGACGGCGACACCCCGGGCGACACCGCCGGCGACACCGGTGGGGCCGAACTGTCGGGGCGGGTCGACCTCGTCCTCGCCAACGACGGACGACGGCTCACCCTGCAGGTGCGCGATGACGGTGTCGGGCTGCCTCCGGGTTTCGACATCGAGGAGACGTCGAGTCTGGGCCTGTCCATCGTGCGGGATCTCGTGACCACACAACTCGAAGGGACGATCGTCATGGAGAGCCGGGCGGGAACGTTGGTGACGCTCGACATTCCCATCGGTGTCGACGAGGGCGGGTCCTGGAGCTGACGCCGAGGTTCAGCGAGGCGAGCCGGCAGGGTCAGTCAGCGCCGGCGTGGTTCAGTTTTCGGCGTTGCCTGAGAACCGGTATCCGATCCCGCGCACGGTGTGGAGCCAGCGTGGCTGCGCCGGGTCGGGCTCGAGCTTCAGGCGCAGGCGCCGAATGTGCTCGGTCACCGTGGCCGGGTCCTGCCACTCCTGGGTCGAGCCCCAGACGTGTTCGAGGAGCTCCTCGCGGCTGAACACCTGTTCCGAGGCCGTGGCCAGAAAAGCGAGCAGGTCGAATTCCTTCGGGGTGAGATCCACCGACCGTCCGTCGACCTCTACCCGGTGAGCGGCACGGTCGATCACGAGACCGTCATGCTCGACCTTGTTGGCGGCGTGGGCGGGATGTCCCCGGCGCAGCACGGCGCGGATCCGGGCTTCGAGCTCGGGCAGGGAGCACGGCTTCACGACGTAGTCGTCGGCGCCGAGATCGAGGACACGGATCCGCTCGGACTCCTCGGAGCGGCCCGTCAGCACGATCACAGGCAGGGCACCGTCCCGGCGCAGGCGTGAGAGGACCTCGTCCCCGTCGATGCCCGGGAGGCCCAGGTCGAGCAGGACAAGGTCGTATTGGCCCAGGCTGGCCTCACGCAGGGTGGAGGGCCCGTCGACCGCTTCGCCCACCTGATAACCGACTCGTTGGAGAAACAGCCGGGTGGCCGTGCGACTGGCCTGGTCGTCCTCGGCCACGAGCACAGTGCGCTCGTCCTCCGTCATTGTCACGAGACTCACCTCTACACCTTCGTCGTGCGGCGGCCCAGGCTTGAGCCGCCGTTGTCTTTATGCCCTTCCCGGTCAGCCCGAAATGGTCGGAAGAACCCTTTCCACGAACAGATCGACGAGATCGGGGTCGAAGAACCGGCCCCGCTCGGTCATCAGCTCTTCGACTGCCTCGCCGACCGTCCAGGCCCGCTTGTACGGGCGTTCGTGGGTGAGGGCGTCGAAGACGTCGCAGACGGCCACCACCCGCCCGGGCAGGGGAATGGCCTCGCCCTTGAGGCCGGCGGGGTACCCCTCGCCGTTCCACCGTTCGTGATGGGTCTCGGCGATCACCCGCGCCAGGCTGAGCACCTCCGACTTCGAATCACCGATGATCTGGGCCCCGATGGTGGTGTGGGTGCGGACCAGGTCGAACTCCTCGGGGCTCAGCTTTCCCGGCTTCAGCAGGACGGCGTCGGGGACCCCGACCTTGCCCAGGTCGTGCAGAGGCGCGGCCTGTCCGATGAGATCGGCCAGCTCGCTCGTGAGCCCGGCCGAGCGGCTCAGCAGTGCCGCTGTCATCCCGACACGTTCGCTGTGCTCGTCGGTTTCGTCGCGGAATTCGTGGTGGAGCCGCTTCAGGGTCTCGAGGTGGGACACCTCCAAGGCGGCCGTGCGCTCGCGGATCAGTCCGTCGAGCTCGCGGCGCTGCCCGTCAAGGCGCAGGTGGATACGCCGGGTCTCCAGGCAGTTGAGCACCCGCAGACCGACTTCGGTGGTGTCGAAGGGCTTGGTGAGGAAGTCGGTGGCCCCGGCTCCCAGGGCGTCGCGCCGGGCCTTGGCCGTGACATCGGCCGAGAGGATGAGGACGGGTAGGTACTCCTCCGGCTCGAGCAGTCCGCCCACCTCACGGAGCAGCTCGAGGCCGCCCACATGGGGCATGTGCAGGTCGAGCAGGACGACGTCGGGGCGCTGGTCGACGAACATGCCCCGGAACTCCCGCGGGTCGGTGGTGCTCCGGATCCGGGTGAAGCCGTTGCGTTCGAGGATGGATTCGACGAGCGCGACGTTGGCCGGCTCATCGTCGACGACGAGCACGTCGGCGCCACGCAGCAGACCTTCGTCGAGGTTCACCCGGTCTTCCCCTCTGATCCCGCCGGCGGCGGAACGGTGGATGCCTGCAGGCACCACCAGCCTCTTCGTTTTCGGCTGTCCCGGGTCCGGTCTTGAGCAGGGCGACCGACCGAAGACGGGCACCGTTGCCGGGGCTGACCAACGAGGCGGCCGTGGAGACGCGATCGCTCGGGTCTGGCTGGGAGCGCGGTGGATGGGGCGTGGCGGATCGGCCGCGGCGGATCAGGCCTGGCGCTCGGGCCTCGTGGGGGCCGGTGGCGCCGGAAATGCTCCCGTCAGGAAGCGCGCCGTCGTGCCGCCAGCCAGGCCTTGCGGAGCTTGCGACGCTCCTCCTCG
>PKWD01000309.1 GCA_003131945.1 Acidimicrobiaceae bacterium | reverse complement strand
ACGACGTCATAGCCCCAGTTGCGGAAGGCGCCCTCGGTGAATTTCTGGATATTGCCCTTGTGCACGAGGGTGAGGCTCTTGCGCTCGTGCTTCAATGCGTAGACCACGGCCGCCCGTACCAGTCGCTTGCAACCGGACTCCGACATGGGCTTGATCCCGATCCCCGAGTTGGGCCGGATCTCCCAACCCATCTCATCGCGCAGGAAGGCGGCCAGGCGCCCCGCCTCGGGGGTCCCCGCCTCCACCTCGAGCCCGGCGTAGACGTCCTCGGTGTNNGGAAGATCACCATGTCCACCTTCTCCGGGTGGAGCACCGGCGAGGGCACCCCGGTGAACCACCGCACCGGACGCAGACAGACGTAGAGGTCGAGAAGCTGACGCAAGGCCACGTTCAGTGAACGGATCCCCCCGCCGATCGGAGTGGTGAGGGGACCCTTGATCCCTATGAGGTGGTCTCGGAAGGCGGTGACCGTCTCCTCGGGCAGCCATTCTCCGGTCTCCTTGAACGCTTTCTCGCCGGCCAGCACCTCTTTCCAGGCGATCGAACGGCCGCGCTTGGCGGCGGCGGCGTCGAAGACGAGACGTGAGGCGGGCCAGATGTCGACGCCGGTGCCGTCGCCTTCGATGAAGGGGATGATCGGTTCGTCGGGGACGACGAGGACGCCGTCGTCTCCCACAGTGATGCGTTCAGCCATGCCGGCGAGCCTAAGGCAAAATGACCGACCGACGACACGGCGCTGCGTGCCTCTAGCCCGTGCCCACCATGCCGGTCAGTCCCAGTGCGGCGTGGATCTCGCGTGTCGCGCTGGAGCGGTTGAGGGTGTAGAAGTGCAACCCCGGGGCACCCGCCGACAACAGCCGGGCGCACAGGTCGGTGGCCAGTTCGATGCCCGCCCGGCGCACGGCTTCGTCGCCACCTTGGGCCGACGCCGCCTCGAGGCGCTCGACCGCCCAGGCGGGCACCGCCGCACCCATCTGGGCCATGCGGGGCACGGACTGCAAAGAGGTCACGGGCATGATGCCCGGGAGCACCGGCTTCGTGACGCCCCGCTCGGCCAGGTCCTCGACCAGTCTCAGGTACTCGTCGGCCTCGAAGAAGAACTGGGTGACCCCGAAGTCGGCCATCCGGAGCTTCTCGGCCAGGTAGTCGCGGTCGCTTCTCATGTCGAGCGACGAGGGGTGCCCGGCCGGGTGGGCGGCCACGCCGATTGAAAATCCCCCGACGGCCCGGGCCAGCTCCACCAGCTCGAGCGCATGGGCCAGCTCGCCCGGTCCCGCATCGGGCTCGGCCGGCGGGTCCCCGCCGAGGGCCATGAGGTTCTCGACCCCGGCTTTGCGGTAGGCGACGAGGATATCGGCCAGCTCGAGGCGGCTGTGGGCCACGCAGATCAGGTGGGCCATCGGGTTGAGCGATGTGGTGTGGAGCATCCCGGTCACGAGATCGAAGGTGCGCTGGCGCGACTCCCGGCCCCCGCGGTAGGTGACCGAGACGAAGGACGGCTCGAGGGGCTCGAGGTCACGAAGTGTGCGCGACAGCACCGTCTGCTCGGCGTCGCTCTTGGGCGGGAAGAACTCGAAGGAGTAGGTGGGCCCGGCGGCCAGCTGGTCGGCGATCCTGGTCACAAAGGAGAAAGGTTACCCAGGCTGGGCCGTGTCGCCACCGGCCCGGCCGAAATCGTCGGCCAAGCGGACGATGTCGTCCTCGCCGAAGTAGCCGCCCAGCTGGACCTCGATGAAGACCACGTCGTCGTCGCCGACGTTTTCGACCCGGTGGGCCACCCCCAACGGCACGTCGATGGCCTGGCCCGCCCCGACATCGTGGATGTCCCCCTCGAGGGTCACCCGGGCCTGGCCCCGCACCACGAGCCAGTGCTCGGCCCGTTTGGCGTGCCGCTGGTAGCTGAGCCGCTTGTGCGGCTTCACCACGATCCGTTTGACCTTGTGGTCCGACGGGTCGTCGTCGAGCACGGTGAAGGAACCCCAGGGGCGCTCCACGTGCTCACGGTCGTCTCCCGACGGCGCCTGCTCGCCCCCGTGGTCGGTCGTCATGCGATCCTCTCGGCGGCCCGTACCGCGTTGGCCAGCAGCATGGCCCGGGTCATCGGCCCGACCCCACCGAGGCGCGGGGTGATCCAACCGGCCACCCCGGCCACCGAGTCGTCGAGGTCCGACAGGACCTTGCGGCCCACCCAGCTGGTGCCCGCGCCGACCACCGCCGCACCCGGCTTGATCATGTCGGCCGTCACCAGGCCGGCCGACCCCGCGGCGGCCACCACGATGTCGCCCCGGCGGACGTGGTCGGCGAGGTCGGGCACGCCGGTGTGGACGACGGTGACGGCGGCGTTGCAGCCCGGCCGCTTCAGGGCGAGGAGGAGAGCGAGGGGACGGCCGATCGTGAGCCCCCGGCCGATGATGACGACGTGACGCCCTTCGACGGGGACTTCGTAAGCTGTGAGCAGCTCGACGATGCCGGCCGGCGTGCACGGGAGAGGGCCGTGTGCGCCCATCACGAGGCGGCCGAGGTTGACCGGGTGCAGCCCGTCCACGTCTTTGTCGGGGTCGATCGCCATCAGCGCCGCTTCCTCTTCGAGCTGGCCCGGGAGCGGCAGCTGCACGAGGTAGGCATCGACGGCGTCGTTCTCGTTGAAACGCCCGATGACCGCCTCGAGCTCGGACTGGCTGACCGTCGCCGGCAGGTGCTCGTGAATCGATGTGATGCCGATCTCGGCACAGTCCTGGCGCTTCATCTCGACATAGCGGGCGCTCGGGCCGTCGTCGCCGACCAGCACGGTGCCGAGCCCCGGTGTGATCCCGGCGCCGCTCAGCTCCTTCACGCGCTCGGCCAGCTGGCCGCGGATCCTTGCCGCCACCGCCTCGCCGTCGAGGACCTTTGCCGTCATGAGACCTCCCGTCTCCCGATGTGCACCGCCGCCACGGGCGCGCCGCTAGTGCCGGAAATGGCGCTCGCCTGTCAACACCATGGCGATGCCACGCTCGTCTGCTGCCACCACGATCTCCTCGTCATGAAGCGAGCCGCCCGGTTGGGCGACAACTGCCACGCCGGCGTCCGCCAAGACGTCGAGGCCGTCCCGGAAGGGGAAGAAGGCGTCGCTGGCGGCCACGGCCCCGACGGCGCGGGCTCCCGCCTTGCGGGCGGCGATCTCGGCCGCCTCCACGCGGCTCTGCTGACCGGCCCCGATGCCTATGGTCTGGCCGGCCGCCACCACCACGATGGCGTTCGACGATGTCCGGGCGCACACCCGCCAGGCCAACTCGACGTCGCGCCACTGCGCGGCCGTCGGAACAGCCTTGGTCGCCACCCGCCACTCCGAGCGCGTCGTCTCGAACCGGTCGGCGTCCTGCAACAGATAGCCGCCGCCCAGGCTGCGCATCTCGAGCGAGGCGCCGGCATAGGGCGGGGCCTCGAGGAGCCGGGTGGCCTTGCGCCTGGCCACCAGGATGTCGACGGCCTCGGGCTCCCAGGCGGGGGCGACGATGACGTCGGCCTGCGGTCCTTCGGCCACCACCCGGGCCACGGCGGCGGTGCAGGGGCCGCCCAAGGCCACCACACCGCCGAAGGCCGACACCGGGTCACACTCGAGGGCCCTGGTGTAGGCGCCGGCGAGCTCGGCGGCCAGGGCCGCTCCACAGGGATTGGCGTGCTTGATGATGGCCACCGCCGTGGTGTGGGCCGAGCGCAACTCGTGGACGAGACGCCAGGCGGCGTCGGCGTCGAACAGGTTGAGGTACGAGAGCGCGGCGCCGGCGTGTTGGACGACCCCGTCCCACCATGTCGTCTCCCCCACGGCCCGGTAGCGCGCCCCCCGTTGATGGGGGTTCTCGCCGTAGCGCAGCTCGGCGGCGCGTTCGAGGGCGGGGTGCAGTGTGGGTGGCAGGAGTTCGGCGTCGCCGCCGGCGCCGCCGGCGTCGAACCACCCGACGATGGCGGCGTCATAGGCCGCCGTGTGGGCGAAGGCGGCGCGCGCCAGACGGCGGCGGGTGTCGGCCGACAGCGTGGTCGCCTCCCGCAGCTCCTTCAGCACCACCGGGTACTCGGCGGGGTCGACGACGACACCGACGTGGGCGTGGTTCTTGGCCGCGGCGCGGACCATGGTGGGCCCACCCACATCGATCAGCTCGATCGAGGGATCGGAGGCGAACGGATAGAGGTTGCAGACCACGAGGTCGATGACATCGATTCCCTGGGCGGCCAGGTCGCTCATGTGCTGCGGCTTGGACCGGTCGGCCAGGATGCCGCCGTGGACCTTGGGGTGCAGCGTCTTCACCCGACCTCCGAGCATCTCGGGGGCACCGGTGAGCGTGGCCACCTCGATGTGGGGAATGCCGGCGTCGGCCAGGGTCCGGGCCGTGTTGCCGCTCGCCACCAACTCCCATCCGAGACCCACGAGGCCCGACGCCAACTCGGACAGGCCGGACTTGTCGTAGACCGAGAGCAGCGCCCTCATGGGGCGCGGTCCTCGGGACCGACGCCGGCGGCGATCACTCTTCGGATCGTGGCCGGGTACAGGCGTCTCTCCACCTCTTTGATCCTTTCGTGCAGGGTGTCGGCCGTGTCGTCGGGCCGCACCGCCACCTCTTGCTGGGCCAGGATGGGCCCGGCGTCCATGTGCAGCGTGGCCACGTGAACCGTGCAGCCGGTGACGGTGGCGCCGGCGGCGAGAGCGTCCTCGACGGCGTGCCAACCGGGGAAGGCGGGTAACAGGGCCGGGTGCGTGTTCAGGATCCTGCCCTCGTAGGCGTCGTGGGCCGGCTGACTGAGGACGGTGCCGAACCCGGCCATGACCACCAGGTCCACGTCATGGTGCTCGAGGACCTCGACCACGCGCCGGGTGAAGGCGTCACGCTCGAATCCGTCTCCGAAGCCACCGAACGAACGGCGATCGACGAGCTCGGTCGCCAGGTGGTGATCGGCGGCGATCTCGAGTCCCCGGCAGGGCCGGTCGGACACGACGAGAACGACCGGCAGGGCGTCGTCCAGAAGCGCATCGAGAATGGTCCCTGTACCCGATACGAGCACTCCCAGGCGCACGCCGGTCACGCTATCAGCGCGCCGACGGGGCCCGGCCACGCCATCAGCCCCCACTGCTACGACAGGCCCTTCACCACCTCGACCATCCTCTCTCCCGCTTCGGTGGGGTTCTGGGCCACGGTGGCACCGACGGCGGCCAGCGCCTCCATCTTCGCCTGCGCCGTTCCCTGGGAGCCGGAGATGATGGCGCCGGCATGGCCC
>PKWD01000012.1 GCA_003131945.1 Acidimicrobiaceae bacterium | reverse complement strand
CCCCCGCGGCGGCCTTGGCCGCGATCGGTCGCATCGCGTCGGGACCGCACAGGAAACTGTCGAGGTTGCGCCCGACCCGTCCGGTCGCGTTCTGGCATCGACGATAGAGCGAGCATTAGCTGAGTCCGGTTGTTCTCCAGATGAGGTTGGATACGTAAATGTTCACGGAACGGGAACTCCTGCGAATGACATGGCGGAGAGACAGGCGATCGCCGCTGCCCTCGTCACGGACACGAGGGTCCGGCCTCTCTATGTGAGCGGGTGCAAAGGGAGCGTGGGGCATACGCTCGGCGCGGCTGGCGCATTGGAGGTTATTTTGACCATACTGGCGATCGAAAGGGGAGTTATTCCCGGGAGTCCGAACGCGGCGGGCATCGAGGTAGACCAATGGGACGATAAAATCGTGACCGTTCTCGGTCGACAAACGGCCTATACGCAGGGGATTGCAATCTCAATCAACAGCGCGTTTGGAGGTCAGAACAGCTGCCTTGTGGTAGGTCCGTTGCGCAACAGAGATGGGGAGGCGGCTGGCACGTATGCAACCCTCAGACCAGGGCCGGATTCTCACGCGTCCCTTTCGGAGGTGTCTGTCGTTGGGACGGGAGTTTGCTTACCATCGGACATTGCAAATGGAAAACAAGGAACTTTGCCGGCGAAGAGCCTTTACTGCCTGACGGATGATGATCACGATATTAGGACTCCGCCGGAAGGAATCAGCCCTCGCGATTGGCGTCGACTTGATCGTTACAGTCGGCTAGCAGTATATGCCGTTCACATGGCGATCTGCGAGCTGCGGGCCACAGCTGGTGACGCTACAAGCGTGCTCTTCTCGACAGAGAGAGGACCGACCGACTCTTCGGATGAACTTCATAAAGCCGTAAGACAGGGTAGACGTCCAAGCCCCGGACTCTACGCGCGATTGGCTTTCACATTTCCTGTTGGCAGCATATGTCAGCTCCTTGGTCTGAAAGGGCCCTGCGCGACCTTTGCCAGCGGGCGAATAGGGGCAATTTCAGCGATTGGTCTGGCAAAGGGATTATTGGAGCGGGAGGCTTGTGAGCGTGCTATTGTTGTCGCAACAGAAACTGTCTCGGATTATAGCCGAGGAATGCCGAGATTCAGAACAGGGCAATCGGTACTCATCGATGTAGCCTCGGCTGTGGTTCTTGAAAAGAAAGCTCAGCCGCCACAGGGTCGCCAAGTCAGTGTTCGAGACGTCTTATTTGGCCGTCCCGGCTCTAGCTCGTCATGGGCGGGCACCGAAGACACAACCGAATGGCGGACCATTATCGAGGAGTGCCAAAGGGGTGATCTTGATCGAATGAAGATCGCATTTGGCTCTCGACACTGGCAGCGTTCGGCAAAATTCATTGCTGAGGCATTGGGTCAAGATGTCCCTATTGAATTCAATGACGCGGTGTTCGGCGACATGGGAGCCGCCTCGGCGCTAGTTTCGATTTGTGGTTTTCAGGCAGCGATGGATGACCTTGACAGCCGTGACGCTCCTCAGCGATTGGTTGCATTGGAGGAGGATTCGGCAGGGACTTTAGGAGCCGTTGTCCTCTGTGATGCCGCTCGAAAGACCTGACATGAAACCCTTTAGCATAGCCGGCCAAGTATTGGCTAGCAGAGTTGGATACGGTTGCCTTCGCCTTCAGGAAGGAGAGGGAGAACCGGGCCTTCGTCTTGGGAGCGACGAAACTGTTCAGTTCTTGCGAGATGCTCGCGATCTTGGATATCAATTGTTTGACACAGCGGACATTTACGGCGACGGTGAAAACGAGCTTGCACTTGCACGAGCGTTCGGTTCGGATGAGGACCTCATTATTGCAACAAAGGGCGGGTTCCGGCGACTGGGTGAGGACTGGGTCCCTGACGGTACCCCGGAGCATCTTAGACGAGCTTGCGAGGCAAGTTTACGGCGCTTGGGTAGGGATACGATCGATTTATATCAGTTGCACGTTATCGATCCGACTGTTCCAGTCGAGGAATCAATAGGTGCGCTTTACGAGCTTAGGCGGAAGGGATTGATCCGGGAACTCGGGATATGCAATGCTGAGCCCGATGACTTCGGTCGAGCGGTACAGGTTGCGAATATCAGCACTGTGCAGAACCGAGTAAATCCTCTTTATCCGCCATCCGAACGTTTTCTCCAAGATCTGACCGAGCGCCAGGTGTGGCTCCTTGCTTGGTATCCTCTAGAGGCCGGGACCTTAGGTCGACCCCGCGGCCAGCTCGCACGGATCGCTGCAAATGCTGGATGCACTGCGGCGCAGCTAACCCTCTCGGCCTGTTTGAGTATGAGTCCAGGCGTTGTCATTATCCCGGGTACTACAAATCGGACTCATTTGCGCGAGAACCGTGAGGCTGAGTTCCAAATTTACGACGATGAGATAGTGGCGCGGTATCAGGATGCGATTCAAAGGTTGCGAGCCCTTCGTGAAGCTGCGGGTTCGTTCGCTCAATAGGGGACTGTTACAGTTCTGCCTGCGGGACGTCTATGTCGACCACGGCGACCATGATTGGATCGTCGGCTTGTAGAGGTGGAATAGACCAGAAGAGGATGACCCGATTAGCCGCATAAGTAGAGCGGTCCGACCAAACGCCGATGTGGTTTGCCAGCAGGGCGAGAACTCATTGACGACGACGCGCCGCTCACCTAGGTTTCAACTTGAGCGGAGTGAGGTGCAGCCGAATCAGAGGGTTTTGAGTGCCAAACCAGAGGCCGACACGAAAAGTCCCTTCCTGTAGGGTGCCACTTCAGAATCGATGTCCTGAGTCCGGCAGGATTGTTCCTATGGTCGTGCGAAGAGCGACTCCGGAGCACTCCGAGCAACCCGAACTTTCCGGGGGCGCGATCGATCCTCGTTTCGAGGATCTCCGATGGCTTGATCGAGGCAGGCGGGCGTCCCGATCGCAGCGGTCTACGCCGCGCTTCGGTAGTACTCGTGAATCAGGCCCGTAGGGTCCGAAAACTCGATCCGGGGCGTTATGCCACGAGTTCGTACTCGTGGATGAGTCCGCCCAGTCGGTCATGGCGATGAATTCGAGGGAAGAGACGGGGGTGGCGCTGGTCGGTATCGCCGGGGGAGGGTGACGCTGTCACCCGAGTCACTGAACCGGCTCGTGGGATTTGCTGGGAGATACCTTGATGAGGACGATGGTCGTTGTAGTGGCGCAGATAGGTGCGCAGGACTCGCTCCAGATGTCGTGCGTTCACGATCAACAGGTGGTCGAGGCATTCCGGTCCTGATTGTTCTCACGAACCTTTCGGCGTGGGCGTTGGCATTCGGGGTCCGGTACGGCATACGGAGCACCTGAGCACCGGCACCGGTGAAGACGTTGTCGAAGCTCGAGACGTACTTCATATCCCGGTCACGCAAGAGGAACTCGATTTGGATGCCCTCGCCTTGGAGGTCATCGGTGACGTTCCTCGCCCGCTGGGTGACCCAGGCCCCATGCGGGCGGGCGGTCACCCCTGTGATCCAGACCCGTCGACGCCCAAGCTCGATGAAGAACAGGACGTAGAGCCGGTCGAGCAGGATCGTGTCGACCGCGAAGAAGTCGGTGGCCACGACATGGGATGCCTGGGCTCGCAGCAAGGCCCGCCACGTGGGCCCCGCTCGCCGAGGGGCAGGCCTGATTCCGTGGTCCTTCAGGATCCGGGCGATCGTGCTCGCCGCCAGCCGGACGCGGAGCTTGATCAACTCTCCCTGGATCCGGCGGTAGCCCCACCGGGGGTTCTCCTTGGCCAGACGGACAACGAGCCCTGAGGTCTTCTCGTCCACCAGTGGCCGCCCAGGCCGACGACGCGGATAGGTCCAGCGCCGGGCCACGAGCCTCCGATGCCAGACGAGCAGCGTCTCGGGCGTCACCGAGAAGCAAGACCAGAAAGAGGGGGGGAGGAGACGACTTAGCGCGGCCACGAAGGCACGGTCGGCGGGCTGGTAGGCAGGACGCCCGACCTGGCGTCTGAGCACGGCGACCTCATGGCGCAGGGCCAGCAGCTCGACCTGATTAGTGTTCTCCGAGCGTGTGACGATAAACACAAGCTCAAGCACGCGGCGAAGAGCGAGATAGACGAAAGCCCATAGCCTTCCGCGCACCTGGTGCCGCCGCATCCGATGGACGGTAGTCCGTGCGATCGGCTCCGTCGTCGTCAGTGAGATGGAGGATTTCAGGGTGGCAAGGCGGGTTCCCAATGCTCAGTTTCGGAAAGGCGACCATGGCGTCGCGGTGGACGAGCGTCCCTTGGGCGGGATCGACGAAGCGAGGCAACGAAGGGCAGCGACGCAATAGTCGCCAGCATTGCTCCGAGTCCTACACCGCGAACGTCAGGGGCGTCGACCGGGACCGAAGGCTCGAACACCATAAAAATGAAGAGCTCGATGATCCCAGTACCGACCAGGATCGACCACCAGAGGTAACCCTGTGCGCTCTCACCGAACCCC
>PKWD01000202.1:2509-2755 GCA_003131945.1 Acidimicrobiaceae bacterium | reverse complement strand
CATGTCGGTGGTCACGTTGGAGAAGACGGTGGGGCGCACGAAGAACCCCTTGTCGAGGCCGTCGGGTGACTCGGCCCCACCGGTGAGGAGCTTGGCGCCTTCGGATTCTCCCTTGTGGATGTACCCGCGCACGCGCTCGCGTTGGGTGGCCGACACGAGCGGGCCGAGGCGTGTGCTGGCGTCGAAGGGATCGCCGGTCGTGTAGGTCTCGGCCGTCTTCACGGCCAGGTCCTCCACCTCGGCCAG
>PKWD01000202.1:0-2501 GCA_003131945.1 Acidimicrobiaceae bacterium | reverse complement strand
TGCCCCCGAGCTCGAGGGCCACCCGCTTGACGCTCTCGGCCGCCAGCTGCATGACGCGCTTCCCGGCCCGGGTGGAGCCGGTGAACGACACCATGTCGACGAGCGGGTGCGAGGCGATGGCCTCGCCCACCACCGGACCGACACCGGTGACGAGGTTGAACACCCCGGCCGGAAGGCCGACCTCGTCGAGGATCTCGGCCAGGATGAAGGCGTTCAGCGGTGCCACCTCACTCGGCTTCAGGACCACCGTGCAGCCCACCGCCAGGGCCGGCGCCACCTTGGCGGCGATCTGGTGCAGGGGGTAGTTCCACGGTGTGATGGCACCGACCACGCCGATGGGCTCCCGCACGATGAGAGAGCTGCCCATCTCCTCCTCGAAGTTGAAATCGGTGGCCAACTGGGCGGCCGTGGCGAAGCTCATGACGGGGAGGCCGACCTGGATGAGGTTGGACAAGGTGAAGGGCATGCCCACCTCTTGGGCGATGAGCTTGGCGATCTCCTCGGTACGGGCCGACAGACCCTCCTGGACCCGCGCCAGCATTTTCCCCCGCTCCTCGGCCGATGTCGCCGACCATGCGGGAAAGGCGGCGGCGGCGGCCCGCACGGCCCGGTCCACGTCCTCGGGCGTCCCCTCCGGGATGCTCCCCATGACCTCTTCGGTGGTCGAATTGATCACCTCGAGCGTGCCCTTGCCCGTCGAGGGCACCCACGCACCGTCGATGTAGAGCTTGTCCCGGACCTCCATGACGCCTCCCTGATCTCGGCTCGACCGGCCCACGCGGATCGCGTGCGCTGATACGGCGATGTTACGCCGGGCCGGCTTGGCCTTGCCTGTGCGCCGGCTGAAAGATCAGCCCGGGTCGGGAGTTGGGCCTTCGGTGTGTGGCTCCCCGGCGCCGGGGATGGCGGGCGGCCCGTCCTCCTCGGACGCGCTCTCGGGCGCATAGGGGTTCCCGAGGACGTTACGAGCCATGTCGAACAACGACGCCGCGTCGGCATCGTCGGCCGTCACCTCTCCGCCCCACAGGGACCGGCCCCGTCCGGTGACCTGCGTCATGATCGACTCGCTCATCCGCTCGAACAGACCCTGGAGCTCGGCCCGCTCGTGCCCCCGGGGCACGCGCAGCCAGCACATCACGACCGCCTGCATCACACCGGCGGCGGCGGGGAACAACCAGATGACCCGGTAATCGCCGGTCACGTCGACGACCCAGGCGGCCAGGAACGAGAAAGCCACGGCGAAGAGGCTGAAAGGGGCGACCAACTTGCCCAGCAACTCGCCCATGCCGCCCGAACGGGGCAGCAGCTGCAGGAGCATGGGGGCGAGCGAGATGACGAAGGCGGTGAACAGCGGCGCCCCCACGAAGGCGAGGACCACCGTCTGCCAGATGTGGGTGGTGGTGAACTGCACCAGTGACACCACCGTGCCGGCGACCGGGGTGAACACCGCCACCTGCTTGCGCGAGAGACAGCGACTGAGCAGATAGCCCATGCCCAGACCGAACATGACCACGGGGACGCCGCTGATGTATCCGGCCACCGTCTGGACGTTGGCCCCCGCGTGCTGCACCTTCTCGAAGTAGACGATGGCCAGGTAGCCGGTGGCGCTCAGTCCCGACCAGAAGACGAGGATGCCGGCGACGAGGACCCGGGCGTTCGGCCCGGACATGATCTCGGCCACCTCGAGGCGCCACGGACGCGCCGGAGTGCGACGCTCGGCATCGGCGGCGGCGCGCGCCGCCGGCGNNGGCGCCCGCTTCGCGAAATGGCAGGTTCCACGTGGACGGGTTGTTCGCCTTCCAGGTGGCCACGACCGTTCCCTTGATGATGAGACTCACCAGCGCGCCGAGAATGCCGATGACGATCGTGGCCTTGATCGTCCTGCTCTTGCCGAAGGTCTCGGGAATGACGGCCACGTTGGTCAGACCGAAGATGACACTGGCCGTCTTCACCACCACGATGAGAGCAACCAAGACCCAGAAGCCCGATACCAGCGTGTAGGCCCATGTGCAGGCACCCATGAGGAAGAGACCGGCCGCCATGTACGGCGCCCGACGACCGGCGGCGCTCTTGGTGCGATCGCTGGCCCGGCCGAGGACCGGATAGGCGATCCAGCCCACGAAGCGGTTGGCCGTGAGGGCGAAGGTGATGGCCACCGCACTGGACACCCGGGACGACACGAGCAGCGTGAGCAGGACGCCCGAGACGGCCAGGTTGGCCCGGGGTCCGATGAGCCCCAGGGACAGACCGAGGAAACTGCGCACCCGCGGGGCGTCGATGCCGCTGTCGGCGGGCGTCGTCGTCATCTGCCCGTTATCGGCGTCGTCGGGGGGGAACCCAAGCCAGGCCCTCAGACGCGACGATCCCGTCGGCCCCCCGGCCCGGCCACCGGAGACGCTCATCCGTCGCGTTCGCCCAGTACTCCCCCGATTTGCCGGCGCACGGGGACGAACTCGGGCATGACGAAGTCCCGGCGCAACCAGTTGGCCCCGTCGACCACC
>PKWD01000425.1 GCA_003131945.1 Acidimicrobiaceae bacterium | reverse complement strand
GGCACGACGCCGACGACGACGTCGACGCCAACATAAGTGGGCGGCAACGGGGCGAACAGATCGCCGCAGTAGACCTCGACGCCGTTGGCTGTGGCGCAGGCGACGGCATGGTCATCTATTTCGGACGCCACCACGCGGGCGCCGGGGCGGGCCGCCATCAAGGTCATGGCCAGCGCTCCGGCGCCGGTACAGAGATCGATCGCCGTACCGGTGGCCGGCAGGCGCTCGACGGCGCGGCGCGCCAGGGGCAGGCTCTGCCAGCGTGGGACGTAGACAGCGGGATCCACGCGGACTTCCAGGCCGCCGAACATGATGCGACCCGTGATCCAGGCCAAGGGCTCGCCCGTGAGACGACGCTCGACGAGAGAATCGAGCAGCTCGCCGTCCCCGGCGGCGCGAGCAAGGAGCTCATCGGCCTCCTCTTCGGCGGCGACGAACCCGGCCCCCGAAAGCAGAGCGACGAGCGTCTCCAGATGGTTCGTTTCCGGCACGCTTGCTATTGGATCATGCGGGAGCCGAGATCACCGACATGAAGCACGACGACGTGAGCCGCATGTCGGGCCGGGCGACGAAGTAACGGTTGACATTCGTTGAACCTCGTGCGCGAGAAATGCGGCGACCACCTCGGACACAGAAATGTCGTCGTAGAAAACCAACGAGCTTCAGAGTGATTGGGAGACACAAGCCCGACCTTCCGACCGCCCCCGCCGGCCTCGGTGTGGTGAGGCCGCAGGACGGCTTTCGTCCCTGTGTGCTCAAGCGTCGAAACGAGATGCAAGCTGTAGAGTTGCGGCCCATGTGGATGCCGGGGGCCCGATCGTGAGCGAGCCCGACCAGGCAATCCCCGGCGGGACTGTTACCGGCGACCCTACTTCGATGGTCCGTCCTCGCAGGGGCAGTCATGTTCATCAGCGGGACCGGCGACATGGCGGGCTCCGAGGTTCCCGTTGGCCGCTCTCGTCGCATCCGGAACTGTTCTGGTGCGCCATCGCGGTGGTGGCTGCCGTGTGCTTCGAGCTCATCGTGGAGTGGTTCGTTCACACCAAGGGTGTCAACTTCACGGGAGACGAACCGTCATACATCATGCAGGCCCAGGCCTACCAACACCTGCATCCACAAATTCTGTCCACCATTAAGACCGATCTCGGCGCGCACTCCTTCTCCTCGGCCTATCCCGTCGGTACGCCCATCAGTGCCGTCGAGCAATTCCGCGGTCCCCGAGGGGTCATCAGCCNNTTGGGCATGCTTCTGGCGCCCTTCGTGGCTTTAGCTCACCGCGTCTTCGGGGCTGTGGTCGGGATGCTCGTGTTCAACTCGGTAGGTCTCGTCTTCATACACCGCCGAATGACGACTTTGGTGAATTTGGGGCGCAGGTCCCAGTTTCTCCTGGCTGTGATTCTGAGCGCCCCGGCCCTGCTGCTTGCTGTCACTCAGATTTACCCCGACCTCCTGTCTGGAGTGCTGCTCGCCTGCGCAGTGGTCGAAATCGCCATCATCGAACAGAGGGGCAGGTCGAGCCGCCTCAGTACCGTCGTCATTGCGGTGGTGGCAGCCTATCTACCGTGGCTTCAGGTGAAGAATTTCCTCCCGGCCATTGTCCTGCTGGTGGCATTCGCCATCACCGGATATCGGTCCAAGAGCGCGTGGCGGACCACCGTGGTGATCTCGGCGGTTTGCATCGTGTCATGGGGCATTCTGCTCACATACAACCATCTCTACTTCGGTCATCTTCTCGGCCTGCCTGAGCCGAAACCACGTCTGAGCAGGAGCGGGGTGGAGTACACACTCGGCCTTCTCTTCGACCGCGATCAGGGCCTGTTCGTGCAGCTGCCGTTCGCTGTTATCGGCCTGCTCGGCCTATGGATGGCACGCAGAAAACTCCCCGTAGCCGTGATCGCCACCGTTCTGAGTGTGGGAGGGATTCTGGTCCTCAACGGCACCTATACCTCCAATCCGTACGGGGAGGGCTCCTTTGCCGGGCGGTTCATGTGGACGGCAATGCCAGTCTTGGTCGTCTGGACCGGAGTCGTACTCGCGCAGTGGCAGCAGATCAAACGACTGTTCTGGGCACCGATCGTCATCGTGGCCGGGACATGGGCCTACCAAGCCGTTCCCATCCTTGACGGCTCCCACACCTACTTCACCCAGGCGCCTCCGTGGGATCCCGCGCTGTGGCCTGGANNAGTGGCCGGGTCTCGCTCGTGTTCTGCCCCAGTTCGATCTGCCGGGGCGTGCCCTCGGCGCACCGGCGATCGCCCTGGTCATAGCACTGGCAACGGCGAGCATCCTCGTCCTCGCCGCTCGGCAATATGGGAAACCCGACCGCTTCTCGAAGACGTCGTTCGCCACAATCGGAGTGCTTGGCGTACTGATCATCGTTGCTCTGTTCGTCGTCAAGCCTCTAGGACCCACCACCACTCTGACCTACGATTCGGCGCAGCTCGGAGCGCCCGTTATCGGTCTGGATCAACCAGTGGATTCCCCCGTTGTCAACCTCCAGGGAGTTCTCCCGGGAACCTATCTGCTGACCCTCTCATACAGCCTTGGTGGTCCGGCGGCGTCAGGAGCCATGGTGGTCTCCTGCACCTCCTCCTCTGGTGCGCCACCGCACAGCGTTGCCGCTCCTCTCCCCTCCGGGCAGCGGTCCACGCGGTTGGCGATCCAATGCCACGATTCCGGAGATGTGGCAACACAGCTTCAGGTCGATGCACACTCCGAATTGATGGTGAAGTCCTTGCGTTTACAGAGTGCCTCCACCTGAGCTCGCATGGTCAAGATGGGCCGCCCCCGCTGCACCCTGGTCTCGGCGAGCGCCAGCCTGCTCCGAACAGTGGTCGCCACTGCGTTCGACCGATATCTAAGCTGGGCCGCTGCTGCACCATCGGCACAAGGGAGCTTGATGGAAAAGGAATTGATCCTCGCTGGATTACCCGTGCTCTTCACGGCCCCCGCCGAGGACTACTACTTGCAGATGATGCCTTTGGACGGCGACACCGACCTGGAAGCTGTCTTCCGGGGGTTTTGCAAGTCGGGAGACGACTTTGTAGACGTAGGTGCCAACATTGGCGTCACGGCCGTCCTTGCCGCGCGCATCGTTGCCCCTGGACGAGTTCTGGCGATAGAGCCGATGCCATCGACGTTCAGCCACCTTCAGAAAAATATCGATGCCGCCGGACTGGACAACGTCAACTGTCTCAGGCTGGCCGTGGCATCCAGCCCGAGCGAGGTCAGTCTTGTCGCTCGTCCAGGATTCGGATTTGCGGCATATGTTGGTCACGCCGAAGGACTCGATGAATACACGGACTATCCGGCCAAGGCGCTCCCACTCGACCAATTGGTCGCCGATGAGGGCCTGCGGAGCCTGCGGTTTGTGAAGATCGATGTCGAGGGGTACGAACTCGAAGTGCTCCGCGGCGCTCCATGGGTGCTCGATACGTTCAAGCCCGTGGTGTTCCTCGAATCAAATCCCTACTGCCTGAATATCTTCCAGAAGGTGTCTCTGGTCGACTTCATCGCTGAGGTCCTGTCCATCTTCCCGTTTGTGTTCGCCCTCGACTTCACCGCTGCCGTATCGATCCTCGACCTGACAGCCAGTGAGAACCTGCCGGGGTTTTATCATGAGAGCGTCGTGAAAAATGGGTTTCCCAACCTCATTTGCGGCTTCGAGGCCGACATGCGCGAACGACTCGAACAGATTCGACAGGAGACCGTCAAGGCGCCGCCACCGGCCCCCCACGTGACGTCTCCAGAATCCGTGTCTGAGGGGTCCGAGACCATGACCGTGAGCCGCCGGGAACGAGACTCGATCCTGTTGAAGAGACGTGTGATGACCAAGATCCGTGGCGCGTTTCCACGTCGGGGCGCGGCATCGTCATAGCTTGCGGGGGCGGGCCGCTCGGCTTCGGGATGTTTCGCTGTGGAGGCGGCCGGTCGGCCGCCCTCGAGACGGCAGCTATGCGTCGAGGAAGCGCCGAATGCCGAGGGCGGAGCCGACCGATCCGATCAGGACACCGACGAGCAGTACCAGCAGGCTGGTGGCGACCACCTCGTGGGTGGGCAGCCGCATCTGATACCAGATGTTCGTCGTCTGGCCGTTTCCGAGCGCGTCGAGTCCCAGATGCAAGATCACCACCACCAGGGCGGCCACGATGGCGAGGCCAAGGCCGGTGCCCTTTTCGCGCGTCGTCACATAGGGCTC
>PKWD01000424.1:239-47748 GCA_003131945.1 Acidimicrobiaceae bacterium | reverse complement strand
GATGACGTCGCCGTAGGTCCACTCGGTGTCCCAGGCATTGATCCGCACACACAACACCCGGTCGTCCCATGGCTGTTTGCGGATGGCCTCGACGACCTTGGCCCGGGCGGCGTCCTTTTCCAGCGGCGCCACCGAGTCCTCGAGGTCGAGGAACGACATGTCGGCGGGCACCGACGGTGCCTTCTCCAGGAAGCGCTCGTTCGAGCCCGGTGTGGAGAAGCATGAGCGGCGGGGTAGGTTACGGCTGCGTTCGGACATTCCACCGATGTTACTGGCCTGGTCGTTCACGCCTCCAGGGCACAGAATCGGACCGGTCGGCCCTTAGGCGGCCACCAGATCGGTGGGCACCAGTTGCTCGGTGAGAAGACGGGCGAACCGGATGGGATCCCCGCCGACGAAGCGTCGACACAACGGAAGGCCCTCCACGTAACACGAGATGTAGGCACGCCATGTCGGGTGGAGGAGGAACTCCACCGCCTTGGCCGCCCTCATCGGGGGCAACAACGCCCAACGGGCCACTTCGTCGATAACCACGTCGGGATCGGCGCCATCGACGTAGAGGCGCCATGCCGCATTGCCCCGCACCGCCCCGAGGGCCTCCCCCGCCTCCGAGACGGCCGCGATCACGTCGGCGTCGTAGCGGATGCCGAGGGGGTGTAGGTGGGCGGCCACGGCGCTCTCGGGCCGGGAGCCGAGGATTGTTTCCAGGCCGAGATCGGCGAGGCCTTCGGCGATCAGACATTGCGGGGTGCCCACGAGAAAGATGCTCTCCTCCAACCATCGTCGGCGCCGGACGAGCCCGACCTCTTTGCGACAGTGCTCGGTGTGGTGTCCGGGATAGGCCTCGTGCGCCACGAGGTGGGCCAGAGATATCGACAGCACCGGCAGATCGGTGTTGATCGCCACCCGTGACCGCAGATCCCCCAGGTAGGTGTTGAAACCGGACCATGGCTTGTCACTCACGAGCTCGAAATCGACATGCTCGCCGTCGGGAAGGCCGAAGAGCCGGTCGGTTTTCTCGCGCATCTCCTCGGCCAGGGAGGCGATGACATCGGGTAAATGGTCGGGGGACACCACGTGCGCCTCACGCCAGGCGATCAAACGGTCTCCCAATGGGCCGCTCCCGGGCAGGGCCTCGGACAAACGATGATGTGCCGCCGCCAGCTCCTCTTCGGGGACCGGTGCCGGGCGTACGCCGTAACAGGCCTCCACCTCCTCGACGTAGCCGACAGGCTCGCCGGCAAGTCGTCGGGCCGTGGTGAGCAGACCGACGACCTGGGCCCGCAGCCACCGGCGCCGGGCGGCGATCACGAGGTCGCTGT
Source organism: Acidimicrobiaceae bacterium (assembly GCA_003131945.1). The sequence goes on along the minus strand of PKWD01000424.1, from coordinate 46,426 downwards.
CGTTCGTGCTGGCCGGCCCGTCGTCGAGGGCAGCGCCAGAGTCGAGAGACGCCAGCAGAGCGCGCGCCTCGGCCACCAGCTTTGCCGGCGCCGGCGGTGGCGCCGCAGCGGCGCGTGCGGCTGGCCCCGGCGGCCCGTAGTAGGCGTCGACGAGGCCTTCGACGTGTCGACCGAGAGCCAGGCCGAGCTCTATATAGCTCCCGACGGCTCCTCCCGGCTCCTGAACGGCGAGGCTCACCCGAGGTGCGTGTGGAGGAAGTCGATCGTGCGTTGCCACGCGAGAGCAGACGCCGCCGCGTCATGCACCTCGGGCCGGGTGTCGTTGAAGAAGGCGTGATCGGTCTCGGGGTAGATATGGAATTCCACGTCGAGACCAAGGTCCTTCAGCTGCGCTTCGAGCGCGGCGGCGGCGTCGGGGCCGAAGAAGTCGTCGCGCTCGGCAATGTGGGCGAGCACATGGGCCCGCATCTTCGAATAGTCGGGTTGCGCCTCGGGCCAGGGAATCACTCCGTAGAACGCCACGCAGGCGGCGATGGCGTCGGGCCGTTGGGTCGCCAGTACGAGGGCCAGTCCACCGCCCATGCAGAATCCAACGACACCGACGGTGTCATGGTCGCAGCGACGACGCAGCTCGTCCACGGCGCCGGACATGTCGCGTCCGGCCCGGTCGAGCTGGAGAGCCATCATCTCCTTGCCCGCCTCATCGGGTTCCGAAACGTGTTTGCCCCTGTACAGATCGGGCGCCAGGGCGGCGAAGCCGGCGGCGGCGAAACGGTCGCAGACGTCTTTGATGTGGGGCACGAGACCCCACCACTCCTGGATGACGACGACGCCGGGACCGGCGACCGCTTTCGGCATGGCCAGGTAGCCCTGATCGGAGGAACCGTTGCTCGGAAATTCGATCATCTCGCCCATGGGCGTCGACGCTACCGGCGCATCGGGCGCGCTACCAGCGCGCCAGCAGCTCCGGAGGTTCGGGGCAATCGGTGCCGGCCAGAGCCACTCGGGGCGGTTGCGCTCCCGTCGGCCCCACAACGCGTTGCACCGTGGTCAGATCGGCGACCACGCCCGAACGAGCGTCGTTCGCCGACGCCAGCTTGCGGGTGAGCGCCTCCCAGAGCCGGGGAGGCAGAACCCGGCCTACTCCCGCTTCGGCCCACACCGGTACCTCGACGACCCGAGCGGCCTCGAGCAAGCCGAGAACATCGGCGTCCACCACCATTCCGCCCACCCCGAAGGCGTCCACCTCGACCACGACGATGTCGGCGCTGGCGACATCGCTCACTCCACCACGGCGCACCACACGGGCCCCGGCGGGAAGCGCCTCGTCGAGCAGTTCATCGGTCTGATCGCACTCGAGGGCGTCCGCACAAGCCTCCCCTTCGGCCACGGGGTCGCCGGCGGTGAGGATGCGGGCCGCCACCCACCACATGGGACCACAGCCGGGATGCCGATCGAGGAGGCGCCGGCAGGCCGGGAGGACGGCCGGGCCCTCTCGCACAGCGAGATCGGCGAGCGCCCAGGCCGCTTCGGCGGCAAGCACGTCGGGCGCACCCCACCCGGCTCGGGCCACGTAGCGGAGTCGCTCGATCGGGTGCACCGATGCGACGCTACCCGCCAGGCACGGAGCTCCCCCTGCGGAACGGGTCCCGGTGGCTACCGGGAGAGCCGGCCGAGCCCCAAAAAGACCACCGGGCAGCGGCCAATGAATAAAATCCCTGGTCAGAGCGTCGGGGCTCGGCGAGTCCTTGCTATGGGCAGGTGCCCTTGCTAAGCATTGATTCCGTTGTGACTCGCCCCGGGCCCCCCCCGACGGTGCGACTTCGGCGGGGGATGTTTCGTCCCGCGGCGGTCGTGCTGCTCAGTTGTTCCACCATCACCCTGGTCGCCGGAGCGGTCCTCCCGGCCTCCCAGAACGCATCGGCGGACTCCCTCTCGAGCGCCCAGGCCGAGGCCACCCAACTGGCGAACCAGATCCAGGCCGACGGCGAGCAGGTCGCCACGTTGAGCGAGCAGTACAACGAGGACGTCATCAAGGTCGGGCAGCTGAACCAGCAGCTGACGCAGACAAAGAGCCAGATCGACCAGACGAAGGCTCGGGTGGCGTCGGCTCGGGCCAACCTGCGTAGTCAGGCCCTCGATGACTACATGTCGGGCGGGTCGGACAACAGTCTCGAGCAGTTGTTCACGTCCGGCGGTGAGCAGGCTTCGGTGATGGGCGAATACCAGAAGGTGGCCAGCGGCAACGTGTCGAACGCCATCGACCGCCTCAACCAGGCCGAAGGGACTCTCACGGCCCAAGAGAGCCAGCTGCAGACCACGGAGTCCCAAGCACAGGCAACGGCGGCTCAGGCGGCCACGGCCAAGCAGAACGGGCAGGCCGAACTGACGACCCAGCAGAATGCTCTGTCGAACGTGAAGAGCCAGATCGCCACGCTGGTCGCCCAGAAGCAGGCGGCGGAGGCCCTGGCCCAAGCGGCCGCCTTCCGTCAAAAGGTCCTCGCCCAGCAACAAGCCGCCGCAGCCGCCGCGGCGGCCGCAGGCCCATCGTCATCGGGAACCTCGGCCGGCAGCGATCCACCGCCGGCCGGAAGCGGCGCGGCAGCGGCCGTCGCCGCGGCGATGAGCCAGCAAGGCGTCCCCTACGTGTGGGGCGGGGCCACACCGGGGGTGGGCTTCGACTGTTCGGGTCTGACCATGTGGGCCTGGGGCCAGGCCGGGGTCGGCCTGCCGCACTCAGCGGCGGAGCAGTACGACGACACCGCGCACGTGCCGTTGGCCGACATGGAACCGGGTGATCTGATCTTCTACGACGAAGGCGGCGTCATCGGCCACGTCACCATGTACATCGGCAACGGGGAGATGGTCCAGGCACCAGAGACAGGCGAGAACGTTCAGGTCACCGGTATCTGGTCGAACGGTCTCGTCGGCGCCGGTCGTCCGTAGTCTGCCGGCCTCCCCCGAAACAAACGCTGGCCAACAAGCCCTCAGCGGTCGGTGGGTGCGGCCAGCAAACCCGGGGGGACCCTTCCTTCGGCTCCGGCCTGGCGAGGCCCGGGCGGCCGTGAGAAGCGAAACGGCAATGGTTCCCGTCCGGCCTGGACCACGACGGCCTGACCGGTGGCTTCTCCGAGCATGCAGCCGAGAACGGCTTCCACCACGGCCCCGGGTGCGATGAGAGGGAACTGCGCCGCCGCCAGTGCATCACGGGCATCGTCGACGAGCGGGGTGTCGACCATTCCCGGGCATACGGCGTTCACGGTGATGCCCTGGTCGGCCAGGGTGAGGGCGAGGGAACGTACGAGGCCCACGACCGCATGCTTGGTCATGGCGTAGATCGGGTCGGCGGGGAGCGCCACCAGGCCGGCCAGCNNGCTCGGGGGCGAGGGCACGGGCCCCGAAGACGACGCCGTCGACGTTGACGGCCATGATCCGTCGGTACTGGTCGTCGGTGAGGGCGGTGATGTCGCCCTGTTGAGTCGTCACACCGGCATTGAGATAGGCGAAATCCAGACCGCCCAGGCGTCGGACGGCTTCGACCACGGGCACCCAGTCCTCCGGGCGGCTCACGTCGGCGCGGACGGCTACGACGCCCAGCGCCTCGGCCATCCGACGTACCGGATCCTCGGCGATTNNCGCCGTCGGCCACCATCCGAGTGGCGCAGGCCAGCCCGATCCCCGACGCGGCGCCGGTGATGACGGCAACCTTCCCCTCGAGCTCTCCCATGACATCTCCTCGGCCGGCGGTAACCGCAGCGTAGGGTCGCTGATGGTCCCTGTGCCGCCGAGCCACCGGGACCGGTCTTCACGGGGCTGACTTCAACGCCGACGGCTCCGACGGTACGCTCTGGGTTGCCGGGTACCCGCCTGGTATCAGACGAGGACCAGCGTGAAACCGATACCCGTCGCATTCCACATCGGACCCCTGGAGGTCCACACCTACGGCATCGGTCTGGCCATCACCTTCTGGTTCGCCTACCGCTATTTCGAACGGAGGCTCCGTAACGCCGGCTACCCGTATCAGTGGCTCACGGGCGCCTTCCTCTGGATCGTCATCGCCTCCATCGCCGGCGCCCGTCTCCTGCACGTGTTGGCCAACTGGTCGTCGGTGTACGAGCACCACCCGTCACAGATCCTGGCCATTTGGCAGGGGGGCCTCTCGTCCTTCGGCGGCCTTCTGTTCGGTATCCCCGTCGGAGTCATCCTGGCCCGTCGACGGTGTCCCGAGCTTCCCTCAATACGAGCATTAGATCTCGTCAGCCCTGTCCTCATGGCGGCCTGGGGGGTGGGACGCCTTCTCGGCCCTCAGCTGATGGTGGACGGTGGCGGGCGGCCGACGACGGCGTGGTGGGGTTTGCGTTACGCCGGTGAGGCGGGCAAGCGGGTGCCGGTCCCGCTCATCCAGGCGTTCGACAGTTTCGTCATCTTCGCCATCCTCATTCTCATCGAGCACTACGTCCGTAACCGACCGGTCGGTTTCGTGCTTGCCGCCACGTCCGCGTTGTGGGGCCTGGCCCGGTTCTTCGAAGAGAACGTCTTTCTCCGGCAGAACGACCACAACGGTGCCCCGTTGGTTCAGGGAGCGGGACTTCTCCTGTTCGCCGCCGGGCTCATCGCCATGGCCGTGCTATGGCGCCGCCATCGAACNNGGAACCCGACAAGACTCTCGATGACTCTTCGTCTCTCCCCGCCGATACTCCGGTCGAGGTCTGATCGACCGGCTGGCGCCCGGAGCTACGGGCCATTGTCGGCCGGACGGCCGGGTCCGGGAGCGCCGGCGAACGCCTGAGCGATGGTCATCCACTCGGTGGCGGCGTCGCCTGAGACGACGAGACCGGTGCCAGCAACGTTGCGACGCTGGGTGACGACCAGGCAGAAGTCGAGCGCCGATCCCTCAACTGTGTCCTGGACGGCTTCGGAGTCCTCCCACCGCCAGACATCGCCGGCCGGACTGGTCAACGCCACGCGCACCGGCGTCGGTGGGGCCTCGAGACCCCGCACGACATAAGAAAAGGCGCGGGTGCGGACACCCAGGTGTGCGATATGGCGAAGTCTCGACGTCGGAAGGCGTTGTATGTCGAGCGCGTCGGCGACATCCTGCCCGTGGGCCCATGTCTCCATGAGTCGGGCCGATACGAATGACAGTACCCCCATGGGGGGCCCGAACCACGGCACACGGGCACCGTCAGGCAGTGCCGCCGTGGCTTTGACCATGGCGGCGCGGCTGGCACGCCACCATGCCAGCAACTCGACTCCGGTCATGGCGCGTCCGCGTTGGAGGTGCTCCTGCATCGGATCGCCACCGGCCAAGGCGGCGTCGACCAGGGCGGCGAAGGCGGTGGGGTCCGTCATCGCCGAAACGGCGGCGTCATCGAAGTACGCCAGGTGGCTCAACTGGTCCCGGACGGCCCATCCGTCAGCCGGTGTCTCACGACTCCACCCGGTCTNNACCATCGAGATCCAGGTGTTCGGCCTCCAGATCGTCGAGCAGGCCCTTCGGGGTGGTTGGCGGATCCACGCTGCCAAGCTAAGGCCAGGTCCATGCGTGTGCAATCAAAACACTCTCCGGTACGCTGGGGGTTGTGACCACGGTGTATTGGCTTGACGATCTCGAAATGCAGGCCTGGCGGTCGCTGCTGAGTGCCCATTCCCGGTTGATGGCCCGCCTCGATGCGGAGCTTCAGGCCTCCCAGGGGATGTCGGTGTCGGACTATGGCGTTCTCGTCCATCTTTCGGAGGCCGAGGAAGGCCGGATGCGGATGAGCGAGCTCGCCGATCGTCTCCTTCTGTCACCGAGCGGGCTCACGCGCCGGCTTGACGGCCTCGTGACCGCCGGGCTGGTCAATCGTGTCCGCTGCCCTACCGACCGGCGCGGGGCCTACGCCGTACTCACAGACGGTGGACGTGCACGGCTTCAGCAGGCGGCACCAGACCACGTCGACCAGGTCCGTCGGCACTTCGTTGACCGTCTCAGTCGTCCCCAGCTGGAAGCCCTCGTCGACGCACTCGGGAAGGTGGCGGACGCAAGCGCCTGCCAATAGCCACAGGGCGCGACAGATCCGCTCCGTCGTTACAAACCTCGTGTCTGCTTCCAGCGGCTCTTGGAACGAAGCAGCGCCAGCTCNNTACCATGTGGGGGTCCAACCGCGGAGGTGACCGGGCGATGACCATTGCCCAAGCCCGATGACAGGGACCACCAAGGTGCGATTCCCCGTGAGCGTGCACCCTTCGGTTTCGATCATCGTCATCGCCGTTGGAAATGCTCGCCACCTGCTGGAATGCCTCCACTCGGTTGCGACGAGCGTCCGCACCATTCCCTATGAGGTCATCTTGGTCCTGAACGGTGTCGACCTCGACGTCACTTCTGAGGTGGCGCGCGGTGTCGAAGGAGCTCACGTCATCGCGTCTCGGGTCAACTCGGGCTTCGCTGGCGGATGCAACCTCGGAGCGTCGGCCGCGAAAGGTGAATACCTCGTGCTCCTGAATGACGACACCTTGGTGGAGCCCGACTGGCTCGAATCCCTGGTCGCCGCCTGCGAACGACGACCTGGAGCAGGAGCAGTGGGCAGCCGGTTGCTTCACCTTGACGGGTCGCTTCAGGAGGCCGGTCAGGTTCTTTGGTCAGACGGTTCGACGAGTGGAGTGGGGCGCGATTCGCCGGAGACAATGCATGCTTACGAGTGGGCTCGACGCGTCGACTATTGCTCGGGTTCGAGCCTCCTCGTTCGACGCACCACGTGGGAACGCCTCGGCGGGCTCGACGAGTCGTACTTTCCTGCGTATTGCGAGGACGTCGACCTCTGCTTGCGGATCGCCGAAGCAGGGGAGGAGGTCTGGTACGAACCCACGTCGCGCGTCCGGCATCTTGAATCTCGGAGCAGCTCTCCGCGGTACAAGAAATTTCTGATCGAGCGGAATCGCATCCGATTGAAGGGGCGGTGGGCGAAAGCCCTCGCCGACCGCGAACCACCTCAGCCAGACATGCCAGCCGCCATCGAGAACGCCATACGCCGGGCCATGGGCAATCCGACACGAGTTTTACTCATCGATGATCGCATTCCGGTTCCCGCTCTCGGCGCTGGCTTTCCGAGAATGTATGACTTCGCCATCGAGCTGGCGACAACCGGACAGCATCACGTGGCAGTGCTGCCGACGTACACAACCGCCGGGGACTCGGGCTCGTTCGCAGAGGCTGGGATCGAGATCATTCGCGAGAATGTGTCGGAACACTTGGCCCGTCCGGGGGTGGGATACGACGTCGTCGTGATCTCGCGCCCGAACAATTACAAGGATTGCGCAGAGATCATCCGCTCGTCGCTACCGACCACCCCGGTGGTGTACGACGCTGAAGCACTCTTTTACCGGCGGATGACGAAGCAACTCGAATTCATCACTGATCCATTCGAGCGCGCGAAACACGCCGTGGAAACGGACGAGATGAAGCAACTTGAGTCGGACATCATTGACGATGCGGATCTCGTGGTGTGCCTCTCGGAAGACGAAGCTTCAATCGCCCGGGGAGTGACAGGCGAGGCACGCGTCATCACAAAGATCCCCTTCTTGGGAGGTATCACGTCCACGACTCATTCCTTTGAATCGCGAAACGATATCGTCTTTGTCGCCAGCTGGGTCGCCGGGCCCGGTTCCCCAAATGTCGACGGACTGGCGTGGTTCATCGATGCCGTCTTTCCACTCATCCGGGCACGGGTGCCATGGGCACATCTCCGTATAACAGGAGGCTCGCCACCCGATTTTCTGCGGCGATCGACGGGGTTCGGGATCACATTCGAGGGTCTCGTCCCCAATCTCAGGCATCTTTATGAAGATGCGCGCTGCGTTGTTGTTCCCTTGCGGTTCGGAAGCGGAGTCAAGATCAAGGCGATCGAGGCGTTGCAGTTCGGCGTCCCTGTCGTCGCCACGAGCATCGGAGCCGAAGGAATCGACCTCCACAACACAGAGGCGATCGCAGTCCACGACGACCCGGGCGGATTCAGCGAAGCTGTGTCTCAGTTGCTCGTCGATCACGATGCCTGGGGCGGTCGGAGAACCCAGATTCTGAGGTTGCACGAGATCTGGAATCAGGTGGGAGCGCGGCATCCGAGTTGGACGGAGATCATTGAATGGGCCCGAGAGCTCCCTCTCGCACCGACGACCACGGCGCGGTCGAAGAGCGCTCATGCCGGCTGATGACCACACCGGACGTGTCGAAGTTGGCGAAGCTTCGTCAGCGAATGGCCCGAGGACGAATTCACCGGAGGAATTGATGTCGATCTCGCACACTGACCGGGCGCCGTTCTCCGATCAGTCACCGGCGGTGCAGGAGCTCGAACAGCGCCTGCGAGAACAGGCGGAACGCAATGCCCAACTCGATACCGAGGTGCGGTACCTACTCCAAGAGTTGGCCATCCGCAAAGAATTTATCGCCCAGCTCGAAGCCGAGCTCGACTCGGCTCATGCCGCGGCCGGGGAGTTTGCGGCCTACCGAGCTCGGATCTCCTATCGCATCGTCGACCGTCTTGCGACCTGGGTTCATCGTCTGCCGTGGCTCTACCGACCATTGAAGCGACTCGGGCGAATTGCCGCCGTCAGCGTGAACGGATCAAAGGGACAGAAGGCGCCCCCGTCGTCGTCCGTTCAGAAGCCCCTCGGCGATGAAGAGGGTGCTGAGCCTCCGGTCGCATACAACCGCCAGAAGAAATGACGGGTCCTGATGCGGAATCCGCGACTCCCAGTGATTCCCGCCCAGAGGATGCCATGAAACGGGCGACTGACGTGTACGACGCCTCGTACTACGAAGCGTACGGACCTCGGGATGAGGCGGGGCAACTGCTTTCGCCCCCATACCGAAGAGGCGAACCACATTGGAAGCAGTTCTTCGGCACCATCGCCGAGAGAATCATCGAGCAGCTCAGCCCGCAGACGGTTCTCGATGCGGGATGCGCCATCGGCTTTCTTGTGGAGGAACTCCGGTCGCGCGGTGTGGACGCCCGTGGCGTCGACGTCTCCGAGTGGGCAATTGCCCAAGCACCTCCCTCACTCCACGAATTCTGCCGGGTGGGCTCCCTGACCGAAGAGTTCGATCGCCACTACGACCTGATCATCTGCATGGAGGTTCTCGAGCACCTGCCTGGCAATGAAGCGGAAGCGATCATCGCAAACATATGTCGTCACTGCGCCACGGTTCTCTTTTCGTCGACTCCTGACGACTTCAAAGAACCGACCCACCTGAACGTCCAGCCAACTGACTACTGGATCGGGCTTTTCGCAGCACAGGGGTTCTTTCGAAATCTCCACCATGATGCGTCATACGTCGCGCCCCACGCTGTCCTGCTCCAGCGTCAGCCGTGGACGGTGGTGGAGGTCGCCGAGGCCTATGAGCGAGGATGGTGGCAAGCAGACCGAAGTGCCCAGGGTGCTCGAGCATCGCGCGATCTCCTTGCGCAAGAACTGGATATCATTCGAGGCCGCCTCAATCTCACGACGACCCAACTGGAGGGGATTGCGGGGGATCACGATCGTCTGACCGCCATCGACGCCGACCGGGACCGCCTGGAGAGTGCGATCGCATTAGAACGCGCCAACTTTGCGTCGACCATGCGACAGGTTGGCCAAGAGGCGGAGGACGCCAAGCGCGAGCTCGAAGCCCTAAAGCAGACGAGGTTGTTCCGCCACACCTCGGAGCTCCGACGCATCTACGGATTCATCCGCCACCTGCAACATCGGCCAAGACCCTCGCCACACCAGTCAGAAGGCCCGCCGCATGCGTCGTCTTATGCTGAATGGATCGAACAATTCGACACTCTCACTGAAGACGCCATCAGCGAGCTCTCTTCGCTCGTACGAGAACTGGTGGATGCACCGCTCATTTCGGTCGTCCTACCCGTGTTCGATCCGTCTGAACAACATCTTCGCGAAGCGATCGAATCCGTGATCGACCAAATCTATCCATATTGGGAGCTCTGCATCGCAGACGATGCCTCCACCGCTGATTGGCTCCCACGAGTGTTGACGGAATACGAGGCGGCGGACCCGCGTATCCGCGTGATCCGCCGTCCCACGAACGGACACATCAGCGCCGCCACCAATTCCGCTCTCACATTGGCAAACGGCCGGTTCGTCGGCTTTCTCGATCACGACGACAAGCTGGCCAGGCAGGCCCTGGCGCTCGTCGCATTGGCCATCTCCGACAGTCCTGACCTGGGACTCCTGTACAGCGACGAGGACAAAATCGATCTCGAAGGGACACGGTCGACTCCCTACTTCAAGCCGGATTGGGATCCCTTCTTGCTTCTCGGCCAGAACTACCTGACTCACTTCTGTGTAGTGCGGCGTGACTTGGTGGAGGCGGTGGGGGGCCTGCGCGAAGGGTACGAGGGCGCGCAGGACTGGGACCTGGCCTTTCGCATCACTGAGCGCCTCCAATCCCACCAGGTGGGACACATTCCCCACGTCTTGTACCACTGGCGTCTCCATCCCGCTTCGACAGCGTCCAACCAAGCGGCGAAGCCCTACGCGGCAATTGCAGCTCGGCGGGCGACAAAGGAGCACTTCGTTCGCACGGGACGGGCCGGCCGGGTGGAGCCGCTCGGTCGGATCGGATATCAACGCGTTCGGTGGACACTGCCCGAAGAAGTTCCGCTCGTGAGCATCATCATCCCTACTCGGGACGGCCCATGGTTGCAGCGCTGTCTCGAAAGCCTGTGGTACCGGACCGAATATCCGCGCTACGAGGTCATCCTGGTCGACAACGGCAGTAGGGATCCCGTCACTCTTCGATACCTGGCCGACCGCGTTGACAAGCTCAGGGTGATCCGAGACGATCGCCCCTTCAACTTTTCGGCACTGAACAATACGGCCGTGGAGCATGCTCGTGGCGATGTGTTGTGCCTTCTGAACGACGACGTTGAGGTGATCAACGAGGAATGGCTGGACGAAATGGTCGCCGTCCTTCTCCAGCCCGAGGTGGGAATCGTCGGCNNCATCGGAGGTATCGCTGCGCACGCCTTCCGCTACTTTGACCGCCTTTTCTTCGGGCACTTCGGACACGCTGTGTTGACGAGGCAATGTACGGCGGTGACGGCCGCCTGCATGGGAACACGACGCGAAGTGTGGGAGGCGGTCGGCGGTCTCGATGCTGACCACCTCGCCGTGTCGTACAACGATGTCGACTACTGCCTGCGGGCTCGGGCTCAAGGTTGGCGAACTGTCTGGACACCGTCGGTCGAGTTGATACACCATGAATCGGTAAGTCGCGGACCCGACTCGGACGCGGCGAACGTCGTCCGAGCAAAGCGCGAGTACGACTTCATGATTGACAAGTGGAATGAGTTGATTCAGTCAGATCCCGCCTACAACCCCAATCTGACCCTTAACACCGAGGACTACGCCCTGTCGTGGCCACCGCGAATCGGTCCCTTTGAAAGTTCCAACGTGCCGTCATCGCGAGACGTTCTCAAGCTCACGGCCGGTGGGGATCACTCGCGCACGTCCCATCCCATGGACTGAGGAAGCATCGTCCCCGGCGTGGGTGCCGTCGCGCACATTTTCTGAGAGCCTGTTTGAAAAGGCGCGCCCTATGAGGGTTTTACGCCAATGCCGAACTCTGAAATACCGTACCGTGCGTCCACGATCCTGGTGAGCTCCCTCCAGAGCGGCAAGGACGCCACCAAAGGACCGCGCAACTTTGGCAAAGCCTTGATGACCTTGTACTGCACGATTCGTGGATCGACTCGCGGCACAGGAAGACAGACCGCGTCCAGTCCGGCCTTGGCAAGGCCCTTCGCCCATGATCGAGGAGTCCAAAACGTCACATGGACATCGGGAATCTGTGCGTAGTACCAACGATTTACAGGCCCACGGGCCTTGCCGAGATTCCCCGTTGTGATGAATACGAAGCCTCCCGGTTTGAGGCAATCGGCCATCGTTTGAAGTTCGGAGACCGGGTCCACGAGATGCTCAACCACTTCGATGGCGGTAATGACGTCATACTGCTCATGAATCTCCGTTAGAGCAGGGGCCCTCAATCCCTTGGCCTCAAGAGCGCTGGCTGCGAACCCCTCGTCCAAGCCGTCGGCTTCGATACCAGCCTCTCTGGCTGTTCGAACCAGCCCTCCGAGTCCCGCTCCCCAGTCCAAGAGCTTGAACGATCTGGCATCGGATCGGCGAGATCTCCGGATATCACAAACGGTCTGCACGATGCCGTTCCACTCGATCTCGCGGATCGACCCGGGCCTCTCGTCACCCAGGTAGTCAATGTGGGGATCCGCTCCCTTTCCTTCGTAGTATGCGGAGCCGTAGAGCTGAGCAAAGTCAGTACGCGGCTCGAGGACCAGAGCCAAGTCGCACACTTCACACTTGCCCAGCTGGAACACGATCGCCGAAAAGGGAGAGCGAATAGGTGCCACCACATGCAGACGCCCATGGCAAATGGGACAATTCCTCGTGGTCATCCTGTATCGTGACGGCGATTCTGCTGTGAACACAACGTTGTACTATCGCGCGAAGTTCCCATCGACGCCCAATGCGGCAAGAGGGGGAGCCACCGAGCGTTTGGCATGCCCGCTCCACTCCTTTGATCAGCCCACTTCAGACTGCCCCACCTCCGCTGTNNGCCCCGCCCCTTTCGCGTCGTCTCTCGCCGCTCAGGGACTGAACGAAGCACCCCGTCGTCCCGCCTCGGAGCGGAGTGTCTGGACCGCCATTTTCCACGCCTCGACGGCTAATCTGCACTCTATTCACCGACCCGATTCCGGTCTCCGACCAGCGATGCAGCCTGTGTCACAGTCCGTGTCGACCAGATCACTCTCGCCGTCCGTCAAAGTCGTCCGCCGAACGAGTCCCTCCCCACACTGGCGTCGGTGGACCGGGGGCTCGTGACACCCCCAGAGTCCAACCAGACGACGCCTAGAACGGGAAGCGCTATTCAGTTCCCGCGCGCGCTGGTCCCGACGGCACGGTTTGTCGTGTCCGTGGCCGCTGCTTCGGCTGTGTGCCTTCTCGTCTGGCGGCGCGTCCCGCCGTCATTGACCGGCCGCACGTCAGTCGTTGGGTATCCCACCTTCGCCGATTTCGACCCAAATAGGTACTACGACGCCTTCTACCTGGTCACCATTCTGTTTCCCATCCTTGCAATTCTTTTCTACTACCTGGTGGGACTCCCTTTTGTTCGTCGACGATCAGCACGTCGACCTTTGATGTTCCCCGTACCTGTGCAGCCCGCCGCCTCTGCCATTGATCAAGATACTCAGATTCGGGGCGTCTTTACTCCGATTTCGGCGCTCGTCCNNCATCACCGGCCTCGCCGTCGGCATGCAGACGCCCGCACTGCCGGCCATCGTCATCAGCGGAGAGGTAAGCATCCAGCGATCCTCTCAGGTCACCTTGATCACGCACTCGGGCATCGTTGCCGGGATCGGTTACCTCGTAGCAGTCGTGGTTCTGGGAGTGATCCTTCACAGTGTCAGTGTCAGGGCAGGGCACGGCAGGGCACGGCAGCGCTCATTGGCCGCAAACCTTCCCGTGGCAATGAGTACCGTGAACGCCGTTTTGGGCCTGACGGTGATCCCACTTCTCTACGGCGTGTCCGGATCCACCAGCATCACGGTTGGAAGTGCGACCCATGTCGTTCGCTACCCCTGGCTCCCCCTGTGGTTAGTCGTCCTTCTTTCGGCCGGGGCGGCGTGGTGGACCATGAGGAGTTTGCGGAAGGGGACTAGCCCTTGGGATGCGAGACACACTGAGGCTCGAACTTTGATGATCGCCGTTGGAAGCATCGCCGTCTTCCTCGGAACGGCCAATTTTCCTGGCGGTCTGACCACATTCTCTGGCTTCGATGACTCCCAATACCTAGCTGCTCCCCAGCTGATTTTTGGTCATGGACTACTTCCATGGTCTCAGGTCTTAGCGTTTCATGGGCTCCTTTATGATGTCTTCGAGGGGGCCTTGGGGATGGCCGTATTCGGCAACAACCGATGGGGAGTAACAGCGGGTCAGCAGCTTCTGCTCACTCCCGCGACATGGATCGGTTTCTACTTGATGGGGGCATACTTTCTCCGGCGTCAACGAATTCTCGCCACCGCTCTGGTCTTGGCCATCATCCTGGGGTTCGTCGGCTACATCGACATCAGATGGCTGCTCTATCCTTTTCTCTTTATCGGTCTAGACAAAGTGCTCCGGAAGAGAAGCACCTGGTGGTCCGTTGTTTTTACCGTCGCTGTCAGCGTCCAGGCGATAGTCGTTCCGGAATCAGACCTGATTACCGCGATCTTGCTGTTGATCGTGCCTGTATTTGAGTTCTGTACCAGGCATCCGGACGGATCATGGCGTCAGAATTTGTTCCGTACAGCACGCTGCCTGGTGACCGGGGGCTTGTTCTTGCTCTGCTTTGGAATCTATTTGCTGGGGACCCAATCGTTAGGTGCGTTCTATCAGTACTACGTCGCCACGGTTCCCGGTCACAATCTCGAGGGAGCCAAGCCGATCAGCCGCGTGGGCGACCTCCTAGCCTTCGGAGGAGGTCCAAGTCTGCGATACACAGTGGAACTGCTCCTCCCCATAGTNNTATTCTTCTCACAGCCTGGCTCGCCGCGGCCAAGCTCCGCCGAAGATCACCTTGGGATACTGCCCAATGGGTCATGGTCGCCGCTGCTCTCGGCACGATCGCGTACTACACCGAGGCACTCGCCCGAGCTGATACAGGGCACATCGCCGAAATGTTCATGGCCGTCCTTCCGTTGGTTTTCCTGTGGGTTCGTGAGATCGCCAACTTTGTCGATCGCACCTTGCGGAAGGCTCAGAACGCATTCCACCGAGCCCGTTCGCATCGTCCCGCCCTTCTGAAGGTCGTAGCCAGTACGTGGCTTGTCGCCCCCGTTATCGCCCTCATCGCACTGGTCACGATCGTCGTCTATGCACCCGTACCGTTGAAGTCGCTTCGAAGCGTGCCGAGTCACTTCCATTCTTCGACTCCAGTTGCCGCTCCGGCTGAACTTCCACGCCTGGGTTATACAGATCCCGGAGCTGTCGATGACGTTCAGATCGAGGACCTAGGAAAGACAATCGACACCTACGCGGGGCCGGGAGCACCCGTCTTCGATTTCGACAATGAGCCCGGCGTCCTCTACTACTTGCTCAATCGGGTTCCTGGAACTCGATTCTTTTTTGTGGCCGGTGCCGAGACAGCGCCCGCTCAGCGACTATTAGTGGACGATCTCAAGAAGAGCAATCCGCGGTTGGTCGTTTATACCGACTCCCCCATCGAGTTCGGACTCCCGGTAGAGGATTCGTATAACGGCGTGTTCATGTACGACATGGTTCAGAATTACATTGTCAGCGAGTATCTGCTTGATCACTACCGTCCGCTTGTAAGCGTCCAGGGCCAGCTGCTGATGCTTCGTGACGATCTCTTCGGAAAGGTACCCGCTCTTCCGCACCTGGCCGTTGCCCCTTCGACGCAGAACCTCTACTATTCGATGGCACCATGCGCGTGGGGTTACACGCCGAACTTTCTCCCTCAACCGGTCCTCACGGGCAAGGAGAGATCGATAGACGTCGGTGTCTCAAAAGCACAATCGATCGCCGTGACACTGACAGGCTGGGCCGTAGACGACACGACCTTGAATCCTGCTCTCTCCGTAGTCGCCGTTCGTGGCTCTCAGGCGGTGGCCAGCGTCCAGCCAACCACAGCTCGTGCGGACGTCGTTGCTGTCTTGAAGTCCTCGGCAGCGTTGATGAGCGGGTTCTCCCTCTCTGTTCCTCCCGGCACGGGACCACTCACACTGTTCGCGCTCAATTCTGATGGGACTGCTTCGCCGATCTCAGGACAAGGGGTCTCGAAGCCAGGGTTCCTTCCGTCCTCGATCACTCTCTCGAATGGTGATAGGGAAGGCGTCGTTGTGCACCCGGGCAACGGACATGTCGACAGTGTCACATCAGTGAATGAGACGATTCTGAGGCTCCTGGTGCCTCCGGGTACCGACCTCTCCCGAATCCAATGGATAACCGTTGTCACGAACGGCGGTGACGGACATCAGCAGTTCGCCCTCAGTAACTTGGTGGGTAACGCTTCACACGAGATCACGTGGTGGGCCCTCCCACAGGGAGGGGCTCGCATCTCGATTCAGGTAGGCAGCTGTGTCCAGTGGCACGGATTTGACAACACCCCGCTATACCTGGCTGTCCACGGCCGAGGTGTCATTCGATCGGTAACATTGTCGACGTAGGGTCAAAACGAGGCTCTCACACCATCGACATCACCCTCGTGGTTGGCCTCCATTGGGCCTCACACCTCCTTCCGTGGGATTTCTCACTCCACGTGTTTGTTGTATCACTCTCCAACCGACCGGCAGAGCGGGCCCAAGGGCATTGCCATACAAGTGCGGGCGCACACGTGGACTTTGAGCAAGGGAAGATCGGCATCAAACAGAACCGTGCCGAATTCCATCGAGTACCGAAGCGGCCACAGGCAGCTGGCGACAGGAATGGGATACCTACAAGCACCGGGCTCGCCGTGGGGTAAGTCCTTCACTCTCCGACGNNCGGCCATCCGCATGGCAGGTCGAGAGGGACGATAGTGGAAGTATCGAACCGGGTGGGCAGGGTAGATTGGCGGCATGCAGGACGTGCTCGCGCGCATGTGGCGTGTCTTCAACACCCCCGCCGGGAAGAAGATGCTCCGCTATGCGATGGTGTCCGTCGTATCGACGATTCTCACGTTCAGCGTGCTCGGAATCGTCTTCGGTGTATTCCGGTTGTGGACGGAAGTCCCGAGCGCCATATTCGCCAATGTGGTGACGCTTGTGCCCAACTACTACCTAAATCGCGCCTGGGTATGGGGGAAGTTCGGGCGCTCGAGTTGGCGACGCGAAGTCCTGCCCTTCTGGGTGATTTCAGCCTGGGGAATCTTCCTGTCGATCACCACTGCCGCTGTGTCGCACCACATCAGCGCTGCCTACAACCTCAGCCACCCTGCCGCCACGGCGCTCTTACTAGCGATCACCCTCTTTGCTTTCGGGATCGTGTGGGTACTGAAATTCCTTATCTTCAATCGAATGTTCAGAATAGAAGCACCCGGAGCATTAGACGAAACGATCGTTTCGAATTTGGACGAAGGGATCCCGTACATCCCGTGAGCCTCAACGAATGGGACCAGCACTGGGCAGACTACGGCGAGCCGGTCGAAGGTAGTCCCGCCAATGTCTACCGGACCCGCCTAATTCTGAATCACCTTGGTCACCCGGGACTCGGCGACAACATCCTGGACATCGGATGCGGCCAAGGAGAGTTGGCGCTATTGATCCAAGACGCCTTCATGGACGCCCGCGTCAGCGGCATTGAGTACAGCGCCGAGGGAGTTAAGCGAGCGACCGCTGCGGCCGAAGCAGCACAACTCCCAGTCGAGTTCATCCTGCGAGATCTGGTCCAACCCGCGGTGCTCGACCCTGCGATCCAAGGTCGAGCGACCATTGCCGTCTGCACAGAGGTTCTGGAGCACCTGGATGAACCGGCCACGTTCCTCCGCAATGCCTCGAAGTACATGGCACCAGGTTGTCTCGTCGTGGTTACGGTCCCAGCGGGTCCCCGCTCTGCCTTTGACCGACACATCGGCCACCGACAGCACTTTCAGCCCCACGGGCTTCGTCGACTTCTGGAGAGTTGCGACTTCAAGGTCGAGCAGGTAGCCAGAGCCGGGTTTCCTTTCTTCAACCTCTACCGCCTCGCCGTAATCGTCAGGGGTCGTCGACTAATTGAAGACTTGGAGAACCAATTGACCGGCGGAGGAGGACGGGTCGCCACTCTGCTCCTTTCGTTCTTTGACCGTGCATTTCGATGGAATCTCGACTCATCACCTCTCGGGTGGCAGCTCGTGGCGGTCGCCCGATTCCGAGGATCCGACAAGACGCAATGATCTTCCTGCAGCCTCGTTGAATCACGGGCCATCGCGCTCCGTCTCTATAATTCGATCATCCGTCAGACCGACAAAGATGGTGGGAAGAACACGCACATACCTCTTATGGTTCGTCCGAGTCCACTCGACAGACGGCAAAGACACTGGTTGCCAACTTGTAGCGACGACAACTGATGGCATGAGGTAGAAAACCCGCTTGGCGCAGCATTGGCCAGAGGTCGCGGATCCCATAATAGCGTTTGTGATCGTCCATCTCGTCGGGTTGAATTCCCATGCGAAACGCCGTGAATTCGAGAAACGGCTTGTCCAGCCAACCTGGAACGCTCAACGCGCATACCCCTCCCGGCGCCGTCACCCTCCGGAGCTCGTCGAGCATTCGCTGANNGGGGACCTCCTCCATGGCTGCGGGCAGGGGGCCCTCAATCGCTGTGATCTTCGGGTTTTGCTTCAGATCGTCGGCAAGGGCGACATCCACCAGCGTCATGTGAGCAGCCCTGGCTGAAAGCTCAAATCCCAATCGGGCATGAAAGCCACAGCCAAAGTCACCAACGCGTTTGCCGCTGACGTCGCCGACCCGGTTCTGCACTTGTCTGCGGGNNCAGCCGGTCGATCGGGGTGAGTTGTTCTAGCTGACCGTAGGATGCCGAGCGTGTCACCGTGCGCCAACACCTCTCTGCTCATGGTCAATATCTGACCCGGTGCCGACGGTGACGGCGGGAGCCGACACCGAACCCGATGAGAAAACTTCGATCACGCCCGCAATCTCACTGTGGTTGCCGCGATTGTATCCGTTGCCATCCGGACGAGACGACGTCTCTGACCGTTATCCGGGGGTCGCCGTATGTCAGCGATCATTCAAATGTTCCTCAAGACTTCGAAGACCTTCCGGGGATCCAATTTCGTAGAACCGGTGATTTGCTTCGTAGCCCGCAAGGCGGCCCTCGTGACTTAGTTTCTCGAATAGGGTTGCAAGATCCACCGTCTCACCCAAATTCACCATGTCCCTAATCATTGTGCGATGGAGCGCGGAAAGTCCGTAGTCGACATAGAGCATTTCTGGCAATGGATTGGGACAGTGCTTCTGGTATTTGCGAACTCGGCCGCCCTCGAAGATCACATTGCTCTCTTCCCAGTGCCCGGCGTTTCGAAATACCGTCATCAGAGCCGGGCAGGACGAAGACTTGAACACCTCCTCCACAGAAGAGAGATCGACCGAGAGGTACGAGTCCCCGTACAGAACGAAGACCGACTCGTCCAGGATGTCGGCGTCCAGAGCTAATCGCAATGCCCCAGCGGTGCCGAGAAGCCGGTCCCCTTCGTCGACGAAGGTCGCGTCGAGATCCCAAGACGAGCCGTCTCCTACGTAGTCCCGGACGAGTTGGCCAAGATGACCGATGCAGTAGACCACGCGCTTAATGCCCTGAGACGCCAACCAAGTAAGTTGCCAGTCAGCGAAGGGGCGGCCTGCCACCGGCAGGAGACACTTGGGAACAGTGGATGTGTGCGGCTTCATCCGGGTACCCAATCCCCCTGCGAGAATCACGCACTGCAACTCAGTCCCTAACCAGTACGACCGAACCATCATGGTCAAAGGAGAAGCGGACCTCGTTCAATCCCTCTTCCTGCATCGCCGATCGGAGACTGTCCTGGTCCTTGGCGTAAAATAGGAGAAAGCCTCCTGCTCCAGCACCAACAAGCTTGCCTCCCAATGCCCCGTTCGCCATGGCTGTGTCGTACCAGCGATCGATGCGACTGTTGGTCATCGACGTAGATCGCTTCTTCTTGTGATTCCAGTGTTCGTCCATCAAGCTCGCGAATGTGTCGAGATCCCCCTTCTCGAGCGCTTCCTTGATGTCGATACCCAGAGACTTCACATAGTGGAGATTCTCGATCATCTCCATATCCCCGTCTTCTGACCGACTGCGCTGCTCCTCGAGGACCTTGTCGGCGTCGCGAGAGTATCCCGTGAAGAACATGAGGAGATGCTCCTCGAGATCCCTTAGGGTCTCGTTCGAGATCAGCAGCGGGGAGACGCGCACTGGGCCATCCGGTTCGAACGTCAAGCACGTCAGTCCACCGAATGCAGCAACGTACTGATCTTGCTTTCCTACGGGGCGCTCGAGTCGTTCGATCTCGATGCTGCAAGCCTCGTCGGCCAGATTTCCGGCCGTGGCATGTTCGCGCCTGTAGGCCAGAACGGCCCGGAGTAACCCGACAGTGAATGCCCCGGACGAGCCCAAGCCGGTGCCAGACGGGATATCGGCCACGCTCACGAGTTCGATGCCGGGTCCCACAGGGTGCGTGGTCAAGACCTCACGAACGATCGGGTGCGCGATTTCTTCGATCTGATCGACTCTCTCGAGGGCTGAGTACTTGAGGAAGTAGTCATCGGTGAATGTCCGGTTAATGGCGATGAAGATGTACCGGTTTATGGCGGCCGAGACGACCAATCCACCGAAGCGTCGATAATACGACGGGAGGTCCGTTCCTCCACCACCGAGCGATATCCGCAAGGGAGTGCGCGTGATGATCATTCAGGTGTTCTCCTTGCTCCGCTTTCTGGCACTATTCCGCCCACATCACTGGCATGCCAAAGATCCCGCCTAGACATGATTTGGCTCACAAGAGGTACCCGGCACTTTTGGCGTCGTCGTAGAACATCTTGACCGTATCCAGAGACACTTCTTCGAGATCTCGGCCGAGCCCACCGATTTTCCTGAGAAGATCGTGCGTCATGGTGATGATGTCGCAGCCCACAGCCACCGCCTGGCACAGGTTGAGAATCTCACGAGGACTAGCCCACAGAAGCTCCATCGCTGGGAATGGCACGAGCACATCTCGGGCTGCTGCCATGAGAGGAATGGGGTCCTGACCGGCGTCGGCAATCCGACCGGCGAACACCGAGACGATTGCTCCTGCGCTCTCTTCGAGAGCATTTGCCACGGACTCGACTTGAGCGAGAGAGAGGATCGCCGTGACATTGAGTTTCACACCTTCTCTCGACAATTCGCGTATCAGGTTGCCTGTGCTTTCACCACGAGTATTCGTGACCGGAATCTTCACGTAGACATTCGCTCCCCATGACGACAGTCGCCGTGCTTGACGTCGCATGTCGTCGAACTCATCAGAGATCACCTCAAAGGAGATGGCACGCCCACCGACGTGACCAAGGACGTCGCGGGCAAACTCCTCGTACTCGGCGATGCCCGCCTTCCGCATCAGTGTCGGGTTCGTCGTAAATCCGGCGATAAGTGGCTCCTTCGATAGTTCGATAATGCTCTCGACGTCCGCGCCGTCGGCAAAGATCTTGATTTCGAATGTTGGCGCCTCAGGCACTGCGCGTCTCCTTTGTGCCGCCCCGAACGGCTTGAATCCAACGAACAGCGGAGGGAAGGTCCGCAACCACCAGATCCGGGTGGTCGGGCCCCTTCTCGCTGTAATGCCGGTCGATGTGGATCGTACGGCAACCGGCTCGTTTGCCGGCTTCGATGTCCCTCCACCGGTCACCGACCATGAAGCTCTCTGTCAGATCCAGACCGAGTTCGTGCGACGCGGCGACGAGCATGCCCGGTGCGGGTTTCCGACACTCACACCGCCAGGTGTCGTCGTGAGGGCACACGTAGATGGCATCCAGTTGAAGAAACGCGTTCAGGAGTTCATGCATGTGAACGACCGTGGCCGCGTCCTGAGATCCCCGGGCGATGTCGGGCTGGTTTGTCACGACCACGAGCACGAGCCCCGACCTTCGCAATTGTGCACAGGCATCGACCACACCTGGCAATAGCACAAACTCTGCGACGGTCGAAGGAGGGTGGGGTCGTCCGTCACGGACCATCGCGTCGTTGAGGACGCCGTCACGATCAAGGAACACCGCGGGGCGCGATCGACCGACAGCAGGTTTCACAACAATCGACCGTCCCTGGCATCGACGAGCATTGATTCGAGCGACGCTCGGATCGCTTCCCTGGTCGACCTCGCGTTGGCCCATCCGAGCACTCGGATGCGATCGGTATTCAGTCGGACGACCGGAACATCGCCCTTCCATCCACGAGTACCGCCCGTGAAAACGAACTCGACCATACTGGTTTCTATTCCCAAAACTTCGGTGGCAAGTGATGCGATCTCCTGGACGGTGATGTAGTCACCGGTCGCCACGTTGTATGCAGCAAACGGGCGCGGCGCTCGATCGACCGCCAGTAGTACCGCATTGATCACATCCTCGACGTGGACATAGGACTTACTTTGCTTTCCATCGCCGAGGATTTCGAGACGAGAAGGGTCCACGAGCAGTCGGCGGACAAAGTCGAAACCGACGCCGTGTGTTTGCCGGGGGCCCACCACATTGCCGAACCGAAAGACGCAAGCGGTGAGATCGAACATGTAGCAATACGCCGCGATCATCGCTTCACCAGCTAACTTACTGGCCCCGTAGGTGGAGACCGGAACCAGGGGACCATAGTCTTCGTCCGCTTCGAACTCCCCGAGGTCGCCATATATGCCGCTCCCCGATGCGTAAAGGATACGGCTGGCCCCCGTCTGCCGCATTGCCTCCACAACGTGATGCGTCAGCAGAGTGCCCTGATCGAAGTCGACGGCAGGTTCAGTGGCCGCCAGCGCAATATCCGGATTCGAGGCCAAATGGATAACCGTGTCATGCCCGGACATAGCGTCGACGAGTGCCTTCAGGTTCCGGACGTCGTCGCGCACAATTTCGAGGCGAGGGTCTCCTTCGTGTTTCGACAGGTGCCACTCACGACCGGACGAGAAGTTATCGAAGACACAGATGCTTTCGACCAAATTATTGCCCAACAGTCTGTCGACAAAGTGAGCTCCGATGAAGCCTGCTCCACCGACGATGCATACCTTACGCAGGTTCCAGGAAGTTCCTGCCGCTCCACTCAACGGACGGACTCCCATTTCGTGATGTTCTCGGTGAGTATCGGATGAGTTACCAAGAGATGCCAGACGACTGCACACAAGCCCTCGGTGAGCGGCGTCACGTGTGACGAAAAGAGCGGAGGGATGATCACGCAGGAGTCGGCGACGGCGGCGGTGTGGCCCCCGTCGCGGCCAACAATGCCGAACACCGACGCACCTTGTGCTTTGGCGAACTCTAGGGCCTTGACGAGATTGACCGATACGCCGCGTTCCCGATCACCACCGCCAACCGAGAACACCAAGATGGCGTCGTTCGCAGCGAGACGCGAGCAGCGCAGCCACTCGATGAACGTCGATTCCCAGCCCTCGTCGTTCGTTCTGGCCGTCAGCTCAGAGACGTTGTCTGTGGGCGTATAGGCCTCGATCCCACAAATCTTGCGAAAGTCATTCACTGCATGCGACGCGTGGCCCGCCGAGCCGCCAACACCGAGGATGAACAAACGGCCATCTCGTTCTCTGAGTTCCGCGAGACCCTTGGCACAGCTCTCGATCGTGTCCACGTCGAGGGCAGAGATCACTGCCTGGGTCTCGCGCAGAAAATCCTCCGCGAACGTCATGATGGGAGATACCTGACTTTGGCGTGCGTTTCAGTCACTGGGTACGAGAGACCGAGGTTGGCAGCAAACGGAGAACCACCCGTCTCGTCGTAGGTCGCTGTCCAGTTGAGATCACTGGTCCGAGCCGCGTCTACGGTCAATACCGGGGCCGCTTCCATAGCTCACGCCCGTGGCATAGAGCACGAGAGTGAAACAGAATGCAGAGAAACCAATAATCATCAGAAGAAGCCCCGTGACCGCCATGTGATCGAGACTGTCTCCCACGGGCGGAAGCGTAAATTTGTGAGCGAGATAGTGGATGATGAGTGCCGCTGACATCCCCAATCCGGCCAGGACGAGTCCGATGCTGATGAGAACTGTGGGCGTGTAACGGAAGAATCGAGTCCATTTGACGCGCTGCTCCCCCACATAATCGCAGAAGACCTGCGCTAAACAACCGAAGAAAAAACTCTCGATGCCAAGAACAGAAAGAGTGACACCCAAGAGCATCCAGTAGAGACTGAAGTGGACTGGTCCAATAGTAATAGGTCCGAAGGTGAGTGGAAGCGTGAGAAGAAGGCCTAGCGCCAGCATTGCGAGCCCAGGTTTCAGGACGAAGAATTCCGCTCGGTATACGAACATCGCTCTGAGGTTGATCCATGCTGCCTTGAACGGTGACGTCCAACCCGACCGCTTATGGTGGGAGACTCGGCCTTCTCTGTCCTTGTAGAAGGTGACGGGGACCTCCGTCGTGCGAAGTTGCATGCGCACGGACTTCAGCACCATTTCCGAGGCGTACTCCCAGGATTGTGACGCCAGACCCATCCGCTGCAGCGCATTCTTGCTGATACCACGCATGCCGCAATGGATGTCGGTGAAGCTACTCCCATACAACCAGTTGAGAATGGAAGTCGTTGCTGGTGTGCCAACGTACCGATGCAACGCCGGCATCGCGCCAGATTCGATTGAACCTTTCCACCGCGAACCCATGGCAAACTCATATCCCTCACGGAGTCTGTCCACAAAGGGCTTGATTTGCCGAAAGTCGTAGGTGCAATCGGCGTCACCCATGACGATATACTTTCCACGTATATAGGGAATGGCGTCGATATATGCCCGCCCTAGTCCCCTTTTTGGTGTTCTCAGTACTCGTGCGTTGTGTGCAAGAGCAATTTCAGCGGTACGGTCGCTTGAGCTGTCGACAATGAGGATCTCACCGCTCACTCCCGCAGTCTCAAGGCCCTCCTTGCACCACTCAACGAAGTCGGAGATCGTGAGCTCCTCATTGACGGCCGGGATGACGATCGATACTTCGGGGTCAGGCACATCTTCGTGCGGCAGGAGGAGCTCGATATCCGGATCGTCGGTACCATCGAGAACGGCGAAGTCCTGCGGGGGNNCCCCTGCGCCGGCCACCACCGAGCCTCTTCGACCGTCCCATCGCTGCTCCTCTACGACGGGCGACACGGTTGTCCTTTCTTCTCGGACCCTCTGCATCCCACTACTCCTCACGCTCGGTGTCATGCTCGCACACCGTGCCTAAGACGAACGACTGAAGGTCCACGTCAACACCCTCCACAACCTACTGTCGGGCGAGCGAAATGCCGGGGAAGGTCACCGGGACGCGGACAACGCCCCATTTCGAGGGGTGGAGGGGCCCGAGCGAGTGGGTCGTGTCCTCGGGACCAGCATAGGCACCCTAAGTGCTCACTCCCTCACAGGCAACGTTGGTATCCGAGAGATCCGGCTCACCGACGGTCACAGGTCCGGCACTTTGGGCTTCGCCGAGGCGCCGTGGGAACGCTCCTCGGCCCCGTCCCGCAGGCGAGGGCCACGGGCGGCCCGTTCCCGTCGCTTCGGCTGGTGGCCCCACGGGAGCTCGGAACTTCTTCGACGCTCCTGTCACGACTGGCGCCGGCAGGTCGGACTCAAATGGGGAGAAGGTCCAGCCAGACAGCCCTGGCGACGCCATGGGCCCGGATGAAGACCATCGCACCTGACCTGCGAGAACCCTCCTTCACGGCCGCCTAAATTACGAGGCCTGCTCCCGACCAGCGTTAGGGTGTCGGGAAGTTGTCCAGGACCCCTCCCAGCCGGGTGGTAAAGAGCTCCGCAGGCTCTGGATCGTCCGAGAGAGGGGTGATGAGGACGTCGATGACCCAAAAGGCCCTTCCAGAACGTGTCCTCGTGCTCGGGGGCACGGGGTTTATGGGGTCCGAGATTGCGAGGGCGTTCCTAGCAGCGGGGAGCTCGGTCACCGCCGTCGCCCGGCATCAACCAACCGGGCGGTCCTTGGCGAGCATTGAGGGAGCCGAACTGGTCCTGAGCGATGCCGGTGATCCCGCGGCCCTTGCGTCACTGGTCAGCCGTGTCGATCACGTGGTCCACGCCGTAGGTGCGATGCTCCCGAAAGAGTCCAACGCAGACCCCGTTTTGGACGCAACGAGCACCCTCCCGGGGATCCTCTCTCTCCTGGAAATCCTCAGGCACCGACCCCAGGTGGGACTGACCTACCTGTCGTCAGGGGGAACGGTCTACGGCAATCCTGTGCAGATTCCAGTCAAAGAGACCTCGGCCTGCGACCCGATCACCTCATACGGGATCATGAAGCTCACGGTCGAAAAGTACATCGGCATGTACCGTGCCCTTTACGCATTGCCGGCCCGTATCCTCCGCGTGAGCAATGCCTATGGTCCCCTCCAGCCCGCTGGGCGAAGTCAGGGAATCGTCGGCTCGTTCCTCGCTGCTGCTCGAAACGGAGTCCCTGTTCGGGTATTCGGAGACGGCACCATGATCCGCGACTATGTCTACGTCGCCGATGTCGCCCGTGCCGCGGTTGATCTCACTCGACGGTTGGATGGGCCCCGGGTGGTGAACGTGGGTAGCGGCGTCGGCCATTCTGTTCTCGAGGTGCTCGAGATAGTGTGCGAGATCACGGGTAGGAGGTTGGTGGTCGAGCGCCTTCCCGACCGCGGTTTCGACGTAGAAGAGATTGTCCTGGATGTCGGCACTCTCTCGGACCTTGCGTCATGGAAGCCAATCACGCTGGAGATGGGGATCGAGCGGACCTGGCAGGACCTGTTGTCGCAACTCGAACCGGTAATGATCGGTTAGTCATTGTGCCTTCTGGCTGTGTGTTGCGTCCGGACAGCCGTTTCGTCCACTTGCCGAAAGAGACCTACCAAAGAAGCGTGATTCTTCTTCCCCGCGCGCGGGCCCTGAGCTACGACCGGTGACAGTCGAAATGCCGACGTGGTCGGAGGAGCGGGACGTGGCGAATGGTTCTTTGGACGATCCGAGTGACGGAGGTGTCGTCGCCGGCGACGTACTCAAGGTCAGGGGTTGGTGTCTGTTCGGAGGTTCTCGGGTAGCCCGAGTGGAAGTTCTCGTGGACGGCCGGAGTATTGGCTTCGCCCGTCCCTACGTTGAACGGCCGGACCTGGCCGAGGAATTCTCTGACCCAGACGCCCCTGTCGCCGGCTTTGAGACCCTGATCAGCTTCGAAGGGCGCGACCGCAGCACGGAGTCGCTTGTGACGGTGGAGGCGATGAGCTTGGACGGGAGGCGTTGGCGGTCACCCACCCACAGGGTGCGCTGGGCAACATCACCCTCCGAGGAGACCGACCGTGGAGAGGTCCTTGCGAAACGGAGCACGTCGGTGCTGAAGCGCCTCCCCGAGGAGAGCTCCGGGGTGCTGATCTTCACTCACGATCTGTCATACGGCGGAGGCCAGCTCTGGCTCTTCGAGCTACTCAGGCAGATCACGGTTTTCTCGGGACTCACTTGCACGGTGGTATCGATGACTGATGGGCCGTTGCGCGGAATGCTGGAAGACCTTGGGATCGCCGTCCACGTGACGGCGGCGTGGCCAATGGACAGTCTGGACGCGTACGAAGGACGGATCCATGAGCTCGCCCTGCTGATACGCACCAGCGGTGCCGGGGCGGTACTGGTGAACACACTCGGTGTTTTCCCGGGGATTGACGCCGCAGCGCGCGCCGGAGTCCCAAGTATCTGGGCGATCCATGAGAGCTTCGACCCAGCTGTCTACCGCTACATCTGTTGGGGCCCGACAGGAGTGCACCCGTATGTGCGGTCCCGTTTCAACGAATGCTTCCAATCGGCGCGGGCACTGATCTTTGAAGCCGGTCAGACAGCAGAAATATTCGCTCACCTCTGTTCGCCTGAACAACGCTTCATCGTTGACTACGGCGTGGACGTGGACGGGATAGACGCCTATCGAGATTCCATTGACCGATCGGCGCTTCGTGCCGAAGCGGGATTTGATGACGACAGCGTCGTCGTGGCTGTCGTCGGGGTGGTCGAACCGCGCAAGGCACAAGCAGCGGTCGTGGCGGCTTTTGACGAGTTGGCACGTGTTCACGCCAACCTCCGGTTGGTTCTCGTAGGAACTCATACCAGCCCCTACAATGCCGGAGTGCAGGAGCAACTGGAACGCTATGAATCAGGAGCTCGGGTCCACCTAGTACCTATCGGACCGGACATCTATCCCTGGTACTCCATGGCCGACCTCCTGCTCTGCGCATCCGATATCGAATCGTTGCCGCGATCCATTCTCGAAGCGATGGCGTTTGAGCTTCCGGTGGTGTCGACCGATGCGTTCGGCATCGCCGATCTCATCGACGACGGCCGGACGGGCTGGCTAACTCGGCCCAGAGACCTCGAGGGTCTCGTCGGTCTTCTACACCTAGTACTCCGGATTTCCGCAGACGAGCGGCGCGCGGTAGGGAGACGAGCACGGTCAGAGATCTTGCGCCGGCACGGCGACCGCAGCTACGGACGAGTCTTCGCGCGTGCACTGGCTGATCTAATAGTCGACCCCGACTGTGACCTCACGCCATCGCTCTCAAACCCTGGAGCCGAAGACGAACAGGAAGAGGGGGTGGTGAATTGGTAGACGCACCCACGGGTGAGCGCTTCATCCCTGAGGCTATGGGCGGCCAACTCATAGAAGCGGAACACGTCGTTCGCTATGCGTTGGCGGCCCAGCTCGTCCAAGACCGACACGTGCTAGATGCCGGCTGCGGGGTCGGGTGGGGGACGGGTCTGCTTCTTGCGGCCGGCGCGTCGATCGCCACCGGCCTTGACTTGGCGGTTGACGCCGTCGCTGACGCCCGGCAGCGGGTTCCCGGTGCCACGTTCGTGCAGGGTGATCTGGCCACGCTTCCATGGGACGACGACCATTTCGATGTAGTGGTGTGCTTCGAAGCGCTCGAACATGTTGCCGAGCAAGACGCGACACTGGACGAGTTGGTACGTGTCCTCGCTCCGAATGGTCTCTTGCTAGTGTCCTCTCCGAATCCGCGGGTCTATCCCGCCGGAAATCCCTTCCACCTTCACGAATTCACACCAGAGGAGTTGCTGGAGGCGGTCGGCAAACGTCTGGCAAACCAGAGCCTGTGGAACCAACACACCCAGATCTCATCGGTCCTGGTTCAGGAGGGAAGGTTCCCGCCGGACCATACCCATAAGGTGCTGGCCCGAACAGTCGCCCCTTTGTTGTCCGGGACCGATCCGTACAGCCTTGTCATTGCGGGAAATGGACCGCTCCCCTCATTACCGCCGTTCGTCACATGCGCACCCTCCGACCAGCTGCTTCACCTCGAGGCACTCAGCGCTCTGGTGACCGAAGAGCGAGAGCGCATTCTCGCCGAACGGATCATCCTCCTCGAGCAACTGGACAAACTCCGAGAACACGCCTCCTCCCCCGAGCAGGAGATCGAGGCGTTGCGACGGGACCGAGAACACACGGGGGCGTTGTTGTTGGAGAGCGAACAGCTACTGGCCAGAGAGCTCGCCACCAAGCCTGCACTCCAGGAGGAAGTTTCGCGTCTTGAACAAGAGCTTGCCGACTTGCGAAGTTCCAGGAGTTGGCAGATCACGGCCCCGGTTCGGGCTGTGACCCGACGATTGGCGGCGAAGCGCTGAGCGGTCTTCATTTTGTTTCGGCGCCGGGTGGCAGTGCCTTCATGCACGAGTTGCTCACCGTGGTTGCGCATGAGGTCTCCGAGCTAGACGCCGATTCACACGTAGATGAGATAACAGTGACCGAAGGGCCCCTGCCCCAGGTACGGGAGGACGATGTCTACGTCGTCGTACCGCATGAGTACTTCGTGGTCCTACCACCCGACCTGCTTCCAGGACCCGACCAACTTGCCCGAACCATCGGGTTCTGTGTGGAACATCCCGGAAACGAAACCTTTGAGACGACGGTTCTCCACGCGCGAGCGCTTGCGGCGTGTGTCGATATCAATGACGACTCCACTGCGGAGCTCAACTCCCTTGGTATCTCCGCTGAGCGCTTCGTCCTCGGATATAGCGATCGGTGGGATCGGTGGGGAGGGATGGAGACAGAGCGACCGCACGATGTTGTCTACCTCGGCACGAGTGACGACCGGCGTTCGCGCTTGCTCGCCCTCGACAGCCACGCCTTGAGGGACTTCAACGTCCTTCTTGCAATGCCTCCGCACGAGCCCATGACAAAGCCCCGTATCGACTTCTTCATGGGGGATGCCAAGCTCAATCTGCTTGCCCAATCCAAGGTCCTGTTGAACCTGCACCGGGGGAACTCTCGGTCCCTGGAATGGGTCAGGGTGCTCGAGGCGATGTGCAACGGCTGCGTCGTCGTGAGTGAAAACAGCCCTGACTTCGCGCCGCTTCGTCCCCGCGAACATCTGCTACTTGGTCGGCCCCGTACCCTTGTGCACCTCGCCCGCAGCGTCTTGGAGGACCCGTCACGCCTTATCGATATCCGCATGAGTTGTTACGAGACCCTGCGGACCGAGTTGACCATGCGTAATTCGGCCTTGTTACTGGCTCAGCTCGTGAGGGAGGTGAGAAATGGGACCGTTCGCGCCCACCATCGGCGAGCCAGACGGCGGCGACCTGTCAACTGGCCGACGCAGCTAGCAGGGCTGTTGGTGGACGATGGCCAACCAAGCCGGTCCGAGACAGATCGTGAACGTGGCACGTTCAGACGGGGGGAGCGGTTGAGTCCCCGAAAGCGCCCTGGGGTGACGACGCCTCCTGATCGCAGCGAAGACTCGCTTGATGTGGCAGTGGTCCAGACTCCTGGTTCGCCAGATGTCGCCACCGCCCTCGCTTCTCTGCGTCCACAACTCTGCGGACTGGATGCCGTCATCCATCTGTGTTTTGACGCTGTAGAGCCGAGCGAGATGCATGACGATCCACAGACTGTGATTCATGGAGGTATCGCCTGCAAAGGCACGGGACTCTTGTTGAATCAGGCGTTGTACTCGAGTAATGCAGCCCAGCTCCTCGTACTGGGTGCAGCGGACCAGCTCTTACCTCGTGCTCTGGAGCGTCTGCGGTCGGGCTTGCAGGCCCATGAAGCTGATGCGTGTTATGGCATGGTTGTGACCCCTCAGGGACTGCTGACCAGCACTCTGCCGTTCGAAGCTGCGCGCGTGGTAGGGCGGGACTACCTGGCACTGGCGGCCATATGGCGACGAGCGTCGCTGGTGAGGATAGGTGGTTGGTCCGAAGAGGAAGACAATGCGGGATTCGAAACGTGGGACCTATGGCGCCGGCTGGCGATTGCGGGCGGCTCCGCGGTCCTCGTGCCCAGACCGTTGGTGCACCAGGTGTTCTCTCAGGAGCCGCGGCATCACTCCCGTGAGATGGCCCCTCACTGATTCTATGGCCATGGCCTTAACTTAATCGGGATGATCGCAGATCGTGATGTCGATGGGGCTCTTTACTACTGCGATGACATCTTGGTGCCTGCTCCATAGACATTCGGTGCTGAGTACGACCCGAAAATCGTGACGACGAAGTAGCTCTCGAACGACGAAATCCGGATTCGACAGCGTTATGCCGTAATCCGCCGTGGCAGAACTGTCCTCGAGAAATCCAAATCCAGTGTGGTCGTATGCTCTGAGGAGGCGATTGATCGAGGGCTCCGGATAACCATAGAAGCATCCAGAGCGCATTCGCTCAGCAACGAGCGGGCCGTGGGTCGTCACCACCAGGAGGCCATCAGGAGCGAGCAGGGCGTGCCACAGGTCGATCAGGCGATCCCACTGATCAATATCAACGTGGGTCAGGAGGGAACCTACAAATATGAGGTCATAACGCTCCAAGAACATCGCCGCTGTGGGCTCAGCGTTTGAGTAAACACCCGTGGCTGCGAACGTGTTTCGACAGAAGTCCACACCGTCCGTAAGTAAGTCAGATGCCGTGAGTTGCGCCCGAGGATAAGCCGCATGGAGCCAGCGAAGAACGCGGCCGTGTCCTGACGGAAAGTCCAAAATGGTTAGAAAGTCGGGCTTCCTGGCCGCGAGCTGGGCCAGTCGGATTGCCCGCAAAGCTGATCTGCCAACTGCTAGGTACCCCTCGAGAGGGTCGGTCGGCATCCTCTCTGTCGGACTGATCACTCGGGAAACTTCTATGAGGGTCTGTCCTAAGCTTTCGAACGAGCATCCGGGACTGATCGGTGCGTGCTCCTTGGCTAAACGGATCCGTCTCATGGTGCGGGTCAGACCTCCTACGAGCGACTCAGGCAAGGGACCACGACCCGGTGTAAGGCCATCGTCAGTTGACCCTGTTGAGGCCTTCACCTAAGAGTTTTGACCTGCACCGACGCTGGCCCTGCCGACGCTACCGCGCGGACGAACTGCTCGCCGGCCCACATATTGTCGACGGGACGGCATGCGGTTCTAGCGCGCTTTGGCCAGCGTGGGCTACCGCCATGCTTAGTTCTTCGAGCTCATGCACCAAAGCCCGCAAGGTGCGCTCGTCGTCGAACCGTGTCTGACACTCCTCGGCCTGTTCGGCGCTCAGCACCCGGGAGACGGACTTGGCGTTCACTTTCCGGGTCGCGACCAATTGGGGCCGTGCCGTTGCGGGGGCTCGGCCCAGCAACGGCACCCGGGACTCCGGCAGCGCAAGTGCTGCTCGAGCAGCGTCCAGGGCAGGCAGAAACCGATTTCGACCATGGCCTTGGCGATGCGTTTGGGTTCGGCCCGCTGCGCGCAACTCGGAGGCTTGGGACCACCTTTCCACTGGAATCCACCATGTTCGAGCGGAACCGCCAGCGAAAAACGAGGGGGATGGCGGACGATTCCTGAAGTCATGCGTCCGACCACCACCAGTGCCTATGCTACCAAACTCGGGTGTCTAGCGGGCTGTTCAATGGTCTTCTAAGGTTTCCTCCGTGCATGGGCATAGCGTGGGCCTGCTGGGAGCCGGCCGTCAGGCGTTGGAAACTGGAGGGTACTGCCAAGAAGCAGGCTTCGACATTGCCTTCTTTGTCGAGGAGCAACCGCCTGAATACGAGCGAGAGCGCGACGAGTATGGCGCTCCGATCTTCAACTTCGAAGATGATCTCGAGGCTCTCGCAGACGTACCGGTCATCGCATCGGTAGGGGATCCCACTGTTCGTCGAAGACTCGTAGAGCGCTGGCCGAAAGATCAGTATCTGACCCTGCTCTCTAGTCGTGCCTGGCTCGCTGGGGACTGCCGGATTGGGGAGGGTTGCGTAATCGCGCCGATGGCCGCGGTGAATCGACTCTGCACACTCGGGAAGCACGTGCTCTTGAACGTCGGTGCGATCCTCAGCCACGATGTCGTCGTGGGCGACTTCTCGACGATTAGTCCCGGCTGTTCGGTCGGCGGTCGCGTTTCGATCGGGCAAGGAGTATTTCTCGGTATCGGCTCGACCATTCGCGATCGGATCTCGATCGGTGACGGAGCGTTTATTGCCGCGGGAACCGTAGTAGTGGAGAACGTCGAGGATCGTCA
This sequence comes from Acidimicrobiaceae bacterium, assembly GCA_003131945.1. The sequence continues at coordinate 13,264 of PKWD01000424.1, read as the reverse complement.
GATGGTGATGGGAGTCCCCGGAAGGCCTTGCCAGAGTGGAAATGAATCTTGGTAGAGCGGATCCCGTTTCTCTCTCCGACGTTTCCCGAAGTGGACGCTCTTGCTTCCGACTATGAAGCGATCCTCCGAAGGCGGATCTTTTCGAACGGAGGCCCGGTAGAGCAGGAACTCGCCCGTGCGCTCTCCCGTTGGGTCAACAACGAAATCGGAGCTTCGCTCGTCTCAAGTGGTACCGCCGGGCTCCAGCTCGCGATCAACGCGACCTTCAATGCCAAACGAGAATACGCATTGGTTGCGTCGTTCACGTTCGCTGCCGGTCCGCTTGCGATTCGGTTGTGCGGATACGAACCCGTGTTCCTCGATGTCGACCCAGAGTCCTGGCAGCCGAGCCTGGACGACGCCGCAGAGTTTCTCACAGNNGGCCTTCTGCTGACGAACACGTTTGGCGTGGCGAACGAGGAAATCGAGGCGTGGGAGGTGCTTGCCGACCGACACAGCCTCCCCCTTGTAGTCGATTCTGCTGCAGGCTTCGGCTCACAATACTTGTCGGATGAACGGCTAGGGGCGCGTGGCACGTGCGAAGTGTTCTCTTTCCACGCGACGAAGACACTGGCCATAGGGGAAGCGGGTGCAGTCACCTCACGCGACCCAGAGCTAATCAAGCGTATCGATCGGATCAAGAACTTCGGATTCGACGAAGCCCGGAATGCCGTCGTACTGGGAACGAATGCGAAGCTCTCTGAATTGAGTTGCGCCATCGGCCTGCGCCAACTTGCGGCTCTTCCGGATCGGCTGTNNACCGTCGTCTGAGCTGTCGGCTTTGCCGTTCGTCTCGGCGCTTCTACCATCAAGCGCGGCGCGCGCGGCCACTCTTGCGACACTCCAAGCCGCAGGTGTCGAGGCTCGCACCTACTACAACCCGCCCGTTCACCTACATTCGCTATTCGCAGGTTCCCGGCTCGCATGTCGGAGCTTGTCGACGACGCTCGACTTGGCATCGAGGGTCATCTCCCTCCCTATGAGCGACGACCTAACTGCCGCAGACGTGGCCCGCATTGCCCGAGCATGCAGAGAGGCGCAGAGTGCTGATGTGGTTCAGTCCAGATAGAGCGAAAGCGAGGCTCCGCGCGTTGATTCGAGAGTCGACGACCGAGGCGATTGACCTACGTGTTGGCTCGATCGCTAGCGAGCTTCAGGCAATGCGTGACGAGATGCGCCGACTGTTCGAGAGCCAGGAACGGTCGAGCGAGCGTCTCGAGACCGTCCGAGAGATGGTGTCGGCGGAGTTTGACGAAGTCCCGTTTCTCGGTCGGGAACTTCGAAGAATCCGACAGAGCGCTGAATATGAGCAGGCATTCGGAGTCGACGAGCCACTGGTCTCCGTGCGTATCGCGACATACAACAATCCGCAGCTTCTCGTTGAACGTGCGATCGCATCGGTCCTGGCACAGACGTATGAACGAATTGAAGTGATCGTGGTGGGTGACGCGTGTACCGATGACACCGAAAAGTGTGTCGCGGCCGTGGGTGATCCGCGCATCAGATTCTTCAATCTGCCCGTTCGGGGGGGGTATCCAGAGGACCCGCGGAACCGATGGTTGGTTGCAGGTTCACCAGCGATGAATTTCGGCGCCCAACTTGCGCAGGGCCTCTGGATTGCACCTCTCGATCACGACGACGAGTTCGTGCCTGACCACGTTGAAACGTTGCTGGCAGCGGCTCGGAGTCGAGAACTCGAATTGGCCTATGGAAAGTTGCTCGCGATCACTCCGGACGGGCGTGACAACTGGGAGATTGGAGTCTTCCCTCCGCGTCTGGGCGAGTTCGGGTTTCAAGGAGCAATTCATCCCACCGCGCTGCGATTCTTCGAGTACAACCCTAAGTCTTGGATCGTGAATGAGCCCGGAGACTGGAATCTTTGCCGGCGAATGCTTGAAGCAGGTGTCCGTATCGGATTGGTCGAAAAGGTCGTCACGCGATACTACCCCGGACCCTTCGGGCTTGCGCCGAGGGATCCCCAGGGCGACGCTTGAGCGAGTACCCCTTTCCGCTTGCCGACCCGGCGGACCCTGGGTGGGCTCCAAGGCCTCCGGGTCTCGGAGCTCGGATCTCAATCCCGGTTCGACGGCTCGTAGCGCGCGTCGGACACCATCGCCGCTTGGCAGTTGTTGACTCCCACTTTCCGTGGATCGTCAGCGGCTTCCGATACCACGAAGGCGAGGAGCTTCTGCGCCACCGGCCCGATACGCTTTTCTTTTCTCTCTACGAGATGACCGATCCATTTCCGACGCGCGTGTATCCGCTTGCGGAGTTTCCGACGCGAGCTGCTGCCGCCGGCGTGACGGATGTCTACATGGTGTTCTTTAATTGGGCCGCAGGGATCCTCGGTGTCGCGGGCCCCGACGGCGGTCGGGGGCTCGACACTGCGAGGAAGGATATCTCGCTGTTGCCGACCATGACCCGCTGGAAGATGCGCGGTCATATCACAATCTACCCAGGTGGTGGGCTGTTTCCCGATACCCCCCAGTCCGCGGTGAAGGAGGTGGCGCGGCGGAGCGCGACGGTGTTCACGTCCGTGGCCGAAGTGATGAAGATAGTGCCCGATGCGGTCCCCACAACGGTGCCGATCCCGAGCAACTTCTACGAATTTAGGAGTCGTCGGCTCGCTCGCAAACCACGCCTTGTGTTCGTAGGCGACGATCGCCCGCGCAAGGGGCTTGTCACACTACTCGAGGCGATGGAACTGGTTGGTCCCGGCTACGAACTGGATGTCGTAGGCCCGCACGAGCGGCACCTCGCTCGTCTGGAGAGCCTGGGCGCGCGCCTCCACGGTTGGCTCGAGCCCGAGCAGCTCCGCCAGGTTCTTTGGGAGTGCGACATTATCGTCGCGCCCGCCTCGGGCGATCGCCCCGAGGACGGATACGGTGATACCGGGATCATTGATGGGTTCCCGACCACGGCCGCGAGACTGGGGATGTTGACAGGTTGTTGCCTCGTCGGCTCGAACCCTTCGGCTGACGGTTCGCTGCTCGAGCCAGGACTCCACTACCTGGAGTTTCCAGAGCGAGATCCCGTAGGTTTGGCGCGAGCCCTTCAGCAGGTTTCGGCCGACGACGCCCTCCGTGATCGGATCGCAATGGCGGGCGCCGAGAGGTTGCGTTCGCGGTGCGATGTAGGACACGTCATTGCTTCGAAGCTCGAGCAAATGGGGCTTTGGCGCCCAGCGTCGTGATGGGCATTAATGACCGCCGTCATCGACCTGTCGTCGCGCCGCGTGGTGGGTGGGCGCTGGCCGAGCACATGCGCACGGAGCTCGTCGCCGACGCTCTGGGCATGGCGCTGCGCAGCCGGGGCCCGGCCGAGGGGGCTGATCTTCCACTTGGACCGGGGATGTCAGCCCGGGTTCAAAGGGTCGACTACGGCGAGCTGGCACGACTGAACGCCGTCGTGCTGTCAATCGGGCGCAAGGGCGAGTGTTGGGACAACGCGTTGGCAGACCTTCTTCGCCACCATCAAGCGCGAGCTCATCGACACCGGCGCATGGCGCCGCCTGCACAACTCGCTCAACTACTGCAGCTCGGCCGAGTGGGAAGCCATCTACCTAAATGCCGACCGCCAGGCGGCATGATTAAACACAACCAACCTGTCCGCCGAACCGAATCAAGGCCACTTCCATGGGCTCACCCGCTCAGTCGCGCACCTCCGCCGAACTTGTAAATTGAAGAAACCGAACGATGATTGCCTTCACTCCGCGTGCGTTCCGCCGAGCTCAGACTTCAACCGAGAAAGAAGAAAACTTTCACAACTCCCAGCGTTCCCTACGAGCTAATCGAAATCAGTGTGAGGCCTCCGAAATGCTGTATTCCAGATCGTCTGGATCGTTCCAGGGAGGCCACAATCGCGTTCCATGTGGTGAATTCCCGAGCCAGAGCGCGATTTGTTCGGCTGCTTGAGGATAGTGCCGGCTTCCACAGTGCTTCATCGTACAAACCGAAAGTGGTCGGAGAATCGATCGCAATATCCTCATAACCAAGCCGTCGAAGGTATGTGACGACAGCCTGGGCACCTTGAAAGATCGGCATTCCAGGCGATGGCGATACGACGCCCGGGAAATCCAAGGTTGCGAATTGGAACTTCGAAAAATCCAGAAGCTCAGGATATTCAAGCGCCGCGAGCACCTTCGATCCCTTTGGTATCGCGCGGTTGAGTTCAGCGTACTCTGGGCGCACTGCCGTATAGCGATCGGTGAAACCGATCGAGCCGTCGAGAACACGGAAGCCAAGACTCGTGTCTGATCTTAGCTGCGTTGCGTATGCGCCCGGATTGTCTCCAAATGAAATGAGACCCATCCCCACGGCCGCCGCCGTCGAGACAACCGCCCCGATCCTGGCGGCTCTCCGGCGAGGATCGCTCCTCCGGCGGGAGTGGCGTCGTCGAAGGACGTCCGGATCCGTTCGCGGCAAAGCGTCTCGCTGACGCTGGGGCCAACACAGGTCAATGGCAAACAGGGCACAGGCGAACGAGCTGGCCACCTGGTAGCGGTAACTGGCCGCCCAACCGATCCCTGAGAATGCATAAGTAATGACAGCAAGCTGTAGGAGGTTGGCCAGCCCGGCACACGCCAACACGACTAACCCTGCCCGAGCACCTGGCAGAAACGGCCACAGGACAATGGCGCCAACAAGACAAGCCGCAGGGATAACACCAAGGTTGAACGCCGTGAAGCCATGCCAGAACTGCACCAGGTAAGCCCCGAGCCGGCGCACGGATGGATCGGAGGTGGGTAGGAGCGCTGTTCGGTAGTTGCCGAGGACAACAGGGAACAAAGGAGTCCGCGAGGAGCTGTACGAGGAGACGGCCCAGCCGATCGATGCTAAAGCCGTGGTCAATGCCGTGATGGCCAGTGCTCGCACGCTGGCCCAGCCACGGAGCACGAGGGCATACACAAGGACAACGGCGGCGCCGACAGAAATGACATCGGTGAATCGCATCGCCAGGAGTCCACCGAGCAGGAGACCTACCAATGCGAACACGCCGTGTGATTTCGCCTCCGACCCCCGCTTCACAATGTACAGCAGCTGAAAGACGCCCAGCGACAATGCCGCAGTGGAGAATACGGGCTCCAGGTTGCCAACAGAGGTGATGCCGTGACCGAGTGTGACGCCTAGGCCGAGGAGCACCAGACCAGCCAGGGGCCACCGGCGTCGTTTCCGTCCCACGACCATGAACACGGTGAGGAGAAGCGCAAAGCAAAGCTCGAACCCACTCAGCGAGATATTTCCGCTCGTCTGATAGAAGAGCGCGTCGTACAGTCGTGTCCCGTTGTAGCTTACGAGTCGACGTTCGCTGAAGGGGTCGACTAGACCCCCCGTGCGCAGGATTCGGACGGCGAGGTAGACGTATTGCGGATCGTCGTCGTTGGAGTTGAAGTAGAAGGTCGCGATGGAGAGCGCGAACGTGAGTACCAGAAGGAACGCGGAGACACAAACAGTCCCAGCCCAGGAGCCCACGAGGGACCAATTCCATTTGATTTCGCGCGCGCGTAGCAAGTGCACGCCGTGGGCGGCAAGCAGAACCACACCCACGAGGTGCCATCCCAGAAGGCACCAGTACCATGCGCTCCCGAAGGCGACAAGAACGCCACCGACGGCCAAAAACAGTCCGATGCCGATCGCCACCTGGAGTGGAGGGCCGACCTCAGAACGGACTGATTTCCATCCGCGCCGCTCAAAAAGGCTGACCGTGGCGGATCCCCAGCCACTTGAACCAAGAAAGAGCAGGGCAAGCAGAGCGACAAATGAGTTCAAGCTACCCATTGAGGGACTTTATCCAACACCTCTTCACCTCAAGGCTCCATTTTGCGCCGATAGCAAGATCGTCGTTGAACGCCGGGGATCGGTGAACCGGTCCATTGACGAACGAGAACTTGGATCGCGAAGCTCCCACGAATATGCAAATCGTCAAAGGTGAATCCTGATCCTGTGAACGGACAACCCCACACGGCCGCCTCCTTGAGGGTAAGTTCCTCAACCGAATGGCTATCTACGCCACTGGCTCTTCACAGCCAGCTCGGGGACTAGGAGGCTCTCTCCATTTCCCACGCCCTGTCAANNCGCCGGCGTTCGGCGTTCGGTATTGGACCGTCGTCGACACGCCTCGTTGCGCGGCAGAAGACCTCGGAGTGACCAAGCAAGAGACCGCCGCCCCGGTGGAAAGCGGCCCATGGTCAAATGTCCCGAGCGAGAGCGGGCGAAGGAGTGGCCCAAGGGGTGGGGGTGGAGGGGTTCGAACCCTCACTGGAGGCGTTTTAAGCGCCCTGCCTCTGCCGATTGGGCTACACCCCCCAGTCGCCGTTCCGGTTCCGGAGGCACGACCTGGCCCACGCCAAGGCCGCCTGCCCGTCACTCCGATCGTGCGTACCCGGCATACTCAGGGCCGACATTGTCCCACGTCCGGTAGGCCAGAAGCCGCTCTACTCCCAATTCGCCGGCCTGGCCAGATCCCGTCTACCTAGGCACGGGTCGCAGTTCCGAGACCCATTCTGACGACTGGGAGGGGGATCCTGACGGGCAAAATCGCCCCCGGACCTCTGTTCCTGACTCCTCTCTGTGGCTACTGTTGACAAGGTGGTTGTTGTGACTGGCGGGGTAATCGGACGCGGACCGAGTAGAACTTGGCGAGTAGCGGGGGGCGCCGTGGCGCTGCTGACCATCCTCCTCGTATCCACGGGGCCGGCGGCGGCGTCCGTATCGTCGTCCAACGCGTCTCAGGCCACGGCGCAAAGCAACGCCGCTGAGGCCGCCACGCAGGCTCAGGTCACAGAACTCGAGGCTCAAATCGCCCAACAACAACAGCAGGTGGCCGCCCTCTCCGAGCGGTTCGACCAGTCAACGGTCCACCTCGAAGAAGTCCAGTGGCGTTTAACGCAGATCCGGGCTCGTCTGGTGGCGGACAAAACACGCTCTCGTGCCGCCCACCACCAGCTTCAGCAAGATGCCATCAATGCGTACGTCAACGACGAGCCGGCCACCGCGCTGAGCACAATGTTCTCGTCGACGTCCGGTGTCGATGCGGTGCGTGACCAATACCAGAACACGGCCATCGGCAATATCGACGCCGCCGTCGCCGCCGTACAGTCCGATGAGCACCAGCTAACGGCAACGGAGGGCTCGTTGAATTCCGAGCTTCAGCAAGCGGGAACCGAGACGGCTGCCGTCCACCAATCAGATCAGTCGGCCCAGACTGCCACCAAGGCGGCGGAGACAACGCTCTATGAGGTCAAAGGGCGCCTGGCTCAGATGATCGCTCAGCAGGCGGCCCAGGAGGCAGCTCAGCAAGCAGCGGCGGCGGCCGCTGCCGTCACCGCGGCAGCACGCCAGCAAGCGGCCCAGAAAGCCGCCCAGGACGCGCAGGTCGCCCAGACCGTCGGTGGAGGTTCCGCCGCCGCCACGGCGGCCACGAACGCCGCCAATCAGGCAGCAGGGTCGGCCGGGGCCACCAACGTTGTCGGCAGTGGCAACCCTGAACCCGCCCAGGGTTCGGGATCGATCGCCCTGACGGCGGCCGAGCGGTACCTCGGAGTGCCGTATGAATACGGCGGAGCCAGCATGAGCGGCCTGGACTGTTCGGGGCTGACCATGCTCGCCTGGCAAGCTGCCGGCGCCTCCCTGGTCCACTCGGCAGCCGACCAGCGCAACCAATCCACTCCGGTGCCGCTCAGCCAGGTCCAGCCCGGTGATCTGCTGTTCTACGACCTGGGGGGCGACGGCGTAGATCACGTCGTGATGTACGTGGGATCAGGCCCTTATGGAGCCGACACGATCATCCAGGCGGCTCACACCGGCACCCTGGTCGAGTTCGACCCCATCTGGTACTTCGGCCTGGTCAGCGCGGGACGACCCTGAGGAACCCCGCCCCCCGCCACCCGGCGAGGGGCCCAGGCGGACCTGGGCCGGACCCCTTCATGATCCGGTAGGTGGCCGGGTACCATGACCCCGATGGCCACTGGTAGAGAGACAGCCCAGCGCGAGCACCGTGCCGCTCTCGTTCCCCTGCCCCGCCCCGACGACGAAACGATCGCCGGGCACCGTCTGTCGGATGTCGACGAATGGGGACGTTCCGAGCACATCCGAAGCTTGGCTCGGAAGGTGTACGCACCTCTGTACAAGCACTGGTTCCGAGTGGAGTGGGAGGGCCTCGAGAAGATCCCGAAGACTGGCGGAGCCCTCTTGGTGGCCAACCATGCGGGCGCCATCCCGTCCGACGCCCCCGTGATAATGCACGGCATCGAGGAGGAGCTCGGTCGGCCCGTCTACGGCTTGGCCGACTACTTCTTCCGCGAGGCACCGTGGATCGGGACGATGTGGGCACGCGCCGGTGGTGTGCCAGCTCATCCCGACAACGCCCGCCGGATCCTGCGGGACCAAGGAGACCTCGTCCTCGTCTTCCCTGAGGGGACAAAGGGGCCGTCGAAGACCTACACCGACCGCTATCGCCTGAGACGTTTCGGTCGAGGCGGCTTCATCGAGATCGCCATGCGGGCGGGCGTGCCTGTGATCCCCATCGCCGTCGTCGGCGCCGAAGAATCCATGCCGATCCTCTTTCGCGTACCCCGGCTGGCCAAGGTTCTCGGCGTGCCCTACTTTCCCGTCACGGCCAACATGTTGGCTTTCGGACCTCTCGGGCTCGGTCTCTACTTCCCGGCCAAGTTCAAGCTGCGTGTCCTCGACCCTGTGACCTTCAATGTCCCGCCCGCGCAGGAGCGCTACTCGAAGAGCCGCGTAATGGAAGAGGCGGAGACCATCCGCATGCACCTCCAGGAGACCTTGTACGAAATGTTGCGCGAACGCCGCAGCGTCTGGTTCGGCTGACTCCAATGGGGCGGCGCGTCCTCATCACAGGGCTCGACAGCTTCTGGGGAGGGCGCATGGCGCAAGCCCTCGAGTCCGACCCCGAAGTCGAGATGATCCTCGGCATGGGCACGCGCGAACCGTCGGTCTCGCTGGAGCGTACCGAGTTCGTCCGGGCCGACCAGACCTACTCGATCCTGTCTCGCATCGTGCGTGCCACGCAGGTGGATACGATCGTCCATACCTTCTTGGTGACCGATTCCACCCGCGCCTCGGGACGAGCCCTGCACGAGATCAACGTCATCGGGACCATGAACCTCCTCGCTGCCGCCGGGCAGACTGGGTCGCCGGTCCGCCAGGTCGTCGTGAAGTCCTCCACGTTGGTCTACGGATCGGCGTCGACCGACCCGGCGTGGTTCCGGGAGGAGATGTCACGCACGTCCCCCGCCCGCACCCGCGTCGAGAGGTCACTTCTCGAAGTCGAAGGACTCGTCCGTGACTTCGCCGAGGACAACCCGGCCACCGTGGTCACGGTCCTTCGCTTCGCCAACGTGCTCGGCACCGACATCGTGACGCCGATCAGTGCCAACCTTTCGCGTTCTCTCTGCCCGTCGGTGGCGGGATACGACCCGCTCCTGCAGTTCGTCGAGGAGGACGACGTCGTTCGCTGCCTCGAGCACGTCACCCGGCACCGTGTGCCCGGCCTCTACAACGTCGCCGGTGCCGGCAAGCTCCCTTGGAGCGAGGTGGCGGAGATGTGTGGCACCCGACTCCTCCCCTTCCCCCCTGTGGCCACGCTGAGCGCGGCGTCACCGATGGTACGACTCGGACTGGTGGACTTCCCACCCGAGCTCGGGGGCCTCCTGCGATATGGGCGAGGAGTCGATACATCCCGCCTGGCCAAGACGGGATTCACGTGCCGCTACACCTCAGCCGGGACTGTCGAAAACTTCATCCGTGCCCTGCGACTACGCCGGAGCGTGGGGAAACCACCAGCGTCGTACACCTACGAGCAGGACATCGAGCAGTTCTTCCGCCATTCCTCCGCTGTGGTGCACGTCGCCGGCGACACGTAGACAGGTCAGACCCGAGTGAGCCAGGTCTGGATCAACTCACCGCGCCGTTCTGTCCATTCCTCGGATGTGACGGCGTACCGGACATGGTCCTCCCACCGACCATCGATCTCGAGGTAACGCAGGGCAACGCCTTCTTCACGGAGGTCGAGCTTCTCGACCACGCGTCTGCTGGCGCTATTGCGCGGAACGATGGCGACTTCAATCCGATGCAGCGCCAGCTCCTCGAAGGCAAACCTCAGCACCGCTACCGTCGCCTCGGGCGCCAGACCCTTGCCGGCCGTCGCCTTGTCGATCCAATAGCCGACGAATGCATTCTGGAACGGGCCCCGCTGGATGGACGACAAGGTGATCTCGCCGGCCAACCTGCCTTCCACGAAGATACCGAACCCGTAGCCGGTACCCATCTGTCGCTCACGCTCGCGGGCCGCACACCGGGCCACGAAGCTCGCCCTGTCCTCGGGGGTCGTAGGCGAGCCGTCGGGACGAGGCTCCCAGGGGACGAGCCAGTCCCGGCAGCGGGCCCTGACCTCGAACCACTCGCCGTAGTCTCCCTCCGTCAGGGTCCGCAGGCGGACGCGCCAACCGCTCAGCTCGAGCGGACTTACCCTCGCCCCGCGTGCGCTCACCGTCCCAGGACCTCTCCGAGAGCGGCCAACAGGAGAGTTACGTTGCGACGTCGTGCCGTGTGCCCCATACATCCGATGCGCCAGACCTTTCCAGCCTGGGGACCCACACCGGCTCCAATCTCGATGCCGAAGTTCGCCAGCAGCAATCGCCGAACGCTTGCCTCGTCAATACCCGGTGGAAGGTCGTCCGGAACCCAGACCGTCGTCAATTGAGGCAGGCGATGGTCCGCAGGTGCCACTAGCTGCAGTCCCATCGACTCCAGACCATCCTGAAGGAGACGCCCACATCTCTCGTGGCGCGCCCATGACGCTTCAAGGCCTTCATCGAGGAGAGCTCCGAGCCCGGCGTGCAGGGCATAGACCATGGCCACCGGTGCCGTGTGGTGGTAAACACGACCACCGTCCGACTCGACGTACCGAGACAGCAGATTCAGGTCGAAGTACCACGAGGACGGCTGTTCGACGATTCGTGCCCTTGCCCGGTCCCCCACCGTCAGCGGGGCGAGGCCCGGCGGTACTCCCAAGCACTTCTGCGTCCCGCTGTAGGCGATGTCGACCCCCCAGGCATCCACATCGACCTCGATGCCTCCGAGCGAAGTGACCATGTCGACAACGAGGAGAGCATCTCCCTTGCCGAGACCGATCGGCGCCACGTCGTTGCGTACTNNGGCCAGGATGGCGACCGGATCCAAGGGCTCGCCCCACGGCGCTTCGACCGGCACCACCACTGCACCGAGGCGACGAGCCACGTCGCACATCCGCACTCCGAACAGTCCGTTCACCCCCACCACCACCACGTCGCCGGGACGGACGAAGTTCACGAACGCCGTCTCCATCCCTCCCGATCCGGTGGCGCTCACGGGGAACGTCAGGGCGTTGTCCGTCCGGAACACAAGCCGCAAACGATCACACGCCTCATCCAACAAAGCCAGGAACTCGGGATCGAGGTGACCGAGCAGCGGGCGACCGAGGGCAGCCGACACCTCCGGATAGGGATTTGACGGTCCGGGACCCATGAGGACTCGGTCAGTGATGGGCGGCACCCCAGGATGGTAGGCATGAAACCCTGATACTTGGCCAGCCGTGCCGTCAGCACGCACTGGTGTTGGGGTCAGCCGGCTCGTGCGAGCTACCCGCTCGGCGTTGCGACAGGTCGGGTGATTCTCGGCGTCAGAGAATGCTGGCGACCATCCCGTCGAGGATGTCGTCCTCCGAGACGAGGCACGTGGACCGATCGAAGCCGGCCATCACGGCCGCCAGCACGACGACACCGCCCACGATCACGTCGGCGCGCCCTTCGACCATGCCCGGTCGGGCCAGGCGGGCCCGGCGGTCCTCTGACGCCAACCGTTCGAGCCACACCTCGACCTGGTCCCGGCTGAGGACGGCATGGTGAATGCGGGCCCGTTCGTAGCGCGGGAGCTCGAGGGCGAGCGCGGCCAGAGTCGACACCGTTCCCGCCAGTCCGATCAGGATCCCGTCGCCGTCCATGAGGGGAAGCTCGGCCCGGGCCCGCCCGACCTCGGCCTCCACCACGGCGCGGGCATCGGCCAGCTCGGGCCCGAGAGGCGGATCGTGGTGGAAGAACCGTTCCGTGAGCCGTACACAGCCGATGTCGAGCGACACCGCCGCCACCTCCCCGGTGCCACCACCCCCGGATGGGGCCGGCGGCGCGGCGGTGACGAGCTCAGTCGAACCGCCACCGATATCGACCACCAGCACAGACTGAGTCCCCCGGACATCGGCCGGTAGAGAGGCTGTGGCCCCGGCGAACGAGAGACGACCCTCCTCGAGACCGCTGAGCAGCTCCGGGCGCACCCCGGTGACGTCCTCGGCGGCGCAGAAGAACTCGTCCGCGTTCACCGCGTCACGCGCCGCCGAGGTGGCGACCAGTCGCGCCCTCGTCACGCCGTGGGCGTCCATCATCGTCTTGTAGTCCCTCAGGACAGCCACCGTCCGACCGATGGCGTCGGCCGACAACTTGTGGGTGGCGTCCACCGCCTCGCCCAGGCGGGTGATCCGCATCTCCCGCTCGAGGATCTCCCCGCGCCCGTCGGCGATCAGCAGTCGTGTCGAATTGGTGCCGCAATCGAGAGCAGCCACGGCCCCGGCGTCATCGGCCATGCCCCCGCTCTACCACATACGGCGCCGTGTCCAGGGCCAGCTGCTCGACCACCCATCGCCCGACCGGGTCGTCGCCGCCGACCAGGAGCCACGCCAGATGGGCGTGGAGGCACTTCACTCCCCGGCGCGTCCCCCCCACCCCGCCCGACGGGCGCGGACCCCTGTGACCGGGTGCGATGGCCAGGTCCCGCAGGGCCGCGTAACGGGCGTGGGCCTCGGCCACCGCCTCGGGGGGCAGCGCCGCCTCCGCCTGGCGTACCCCGCCCCCCGCCTCCAGCCGACTGACCGACTCCCGCAGCTCGGCGTCGACCAGCCAGAAGCGCGTGGGCATGGGGGTGCCGTCGTCGAGT
>PKWD01000424.1:0-188 GCA_003131945.1 Acidimicrobiaceae bacterium | reverse complement strand
CCGCCGGCTGCGTGGCGGCGTGGGCCCGGTCGACGACCGTCCCCGCCGAGGAACCCGTTGCCGCTGTGGTTCCCACGCCGGCCCCGAGCAACTGCTCGGACCGGCGCGACCCCGGCACCACCGGCGACTCGTCCAGCGGGACATGACCCGATGAAACGGCGTTCGACGGCGTCGTCCCCGGCGGCGGC
>PKWD01000204.1 GCA_003131945.1 Acidimicrobiaceae bacterium | reverse complement strand
GACGGAAAATTCCCCGACTACCGGCAGCTGATCCCGCCCGGTTACCCCAACCAGCTCCGTGTGGGCAAAGAGTCTCTTCTCGACGCGCTGCGCCGAGTCCGTCTCCTCGTCCGTGACAACACCACGCCCGTGCGACTGTCGATGCGCGCAGGGGGGGTGGAACTCACCGTCGTGTCACAAGAAGTCGGTCATGCGAGCGAAGACGTCGACGCCGACTATGACGGGGAGGAGCTGACGGTTGCTTTTAACCCCACATATCTCATCGAGGGTGTCGAGGCCGTTCTCGGTGATGAGGTCGTCCTCGAGACACTCGACGCCACCAAACCGGCGACAGTTCGTGCCCCCGAGCACGATGACTACCGGTATCTCCTCATGCCCGTGCGCGTCTCCTAGATGTCACCTCCGCCAGGTCCGCATGGCCATCACCACCCTGTGGCTGACAGATTTCCGCTGTTTCACTGAGGCTTTCGTCGAACCCGATCCACAGGGCCTCACGGTGTTGCGTGGCCCAAACGGCTCGGGCAAGACGTCGGTCCTCGAAGCCGTGGGATGGCTGGCCACCCGCNNATCGCTGCGTGGAGCCCCTCGTGACGTGCTGGTGCGGGCCGGGGCGTCACGGGCCATTCTGCGGGCCGAGACCGTGACGGCGGAGCGGCGCGTGCTGGTCGAGGCCGAGTTGCCTGCCACCGGAACGGCCCGGGCGCAGGTCAACCGCCAACCCGTTCGCCGTCGGGTCGATCTGGCCGAAGCTGTGCGCGTCACGGTGTTTTCCCCCGACGACCTCCATCTCGTCCAAGATGGTCCGGCGGGTCGCCGCGAGTATCTTGATGACGTACTGGTCGACCAGCATCCACGATTTGAGCTCCTCACGTCCGACGTCGACCGTGTGCTGCGCCAGCGGGCATCGGTGCTCCGCCAGGCCGGCAACCGGCTCGATGCCGACATCGTGGCCACACTCGACGTCTGGGACGACCGTTTGGCGATGGCCGGATCCGAGNNGTTGGTCGGCGAGCTCGCCCCCCTGGTGTCGGAGGCCTACGAACACCTGGCCGGTTCCTCGGAACCCGTGACCTTGTCGTACCGGCGGTCATGGGACGGCGAATTGTCCGACGCCCTGAGCGCCCGGCGCGCCGAGGACCTTCGACGCCAGATCACCACCGTCGGTCCCCATCGCGATGAGCTGGACATCAGCGTGGGACCTGGTCCGGCCCGCACCCACGCGTCGCAGGGCGAGCAACGTTGCGTCGCTCTGGCCTTGCGCCTGGCCACGCACGAATTACGTCGTCGAGGCGCTCCGGAACCCCCGGTGCTCCTGCTCGACGATGTGTTCTCCGAACTCGACGCTCGTCGTTCGGCCTGCCTCGTCGATCAACTACCGGTCGGCCAGGTGCTTTTGACGACGGCCGTCGATCCGCCCCCATCGGTGTCGCCGGATCGCGTTGTGGAGGTTGTTTCGGGCAAGTTGTCGAGCGTGGCGGGGATGACATGACGGGGAATGGCCCTCGCTACGACGGCCGGGGACGAATCACCGGCGGTCCTGTCCCCATGGCCGAGGCTCTGGGCGCTGTGGCGGGGCGGCTGGGCCTCGGGCGGCCCGAGCTCATCGCCACCGTGTTCGGACGATGGGAGGAGCTGGTGGGATCGTCGGTGGCGACGCACGTCCGCCCCGTCCGTCTGGTTGGCGGCACGCTCATCGTGAGCGCCGATCATCCCGCCTGGGCCACGCAAATCCGACATCTTGCGCCCGAGATCCTCGAACGCGTGGCTTCGGAATTCGGAGCGGAAGGCGCTCCCGTCCGACTTGAGATTCGCGTCCGAGCCTGACGCCGGAGGCGCTCGAGCCACGGGCTTCGCCGACTATGGCGTGGACCACCCCACGGGGCTCCGGAGCACGGAACCGGTACAGCCTCCTGGTACACTGAAAGCACTCGGTACCGCACGACAGGGCCCCTTTTCTGCGGGCTCAGCCGTCGTGGTTCCCCCCCAGTCGTTCGAGGATTTGAAAGGGCGCGTTTGTGGCGCTGAAGGTTGAGCCGGGAGTGGTCGAAAAAGCGCGCGGATCCTCATACGACGCCACCGATATCACCGTTCTCGAGGGTCTTGAGCCTGTCCGGCAACGCCCGGGCATGTATATCGGCTCCACGGGGCCGACCGGTCTCCACCACCTGATCTGGGAGGTGGTGGACAACGCCGTCGACGAGGCCATGGCCGGGTACTGCGACCAGATCGACGTGACCCTCCTGGCCGACGGCGGCTGCCGCGTCAAGGACAACGGCCGGGGAATCCCGGTCAAGCCCACGGCCCAGTACCCCGACATATCGGCGGCCGAGCTCGTCCTCACCACGCTGCACGCCGGCGGGAAATTCGGCGGATCGGGTTACAAAGTATCGGGCGGCCTTCACGGCGTCGGCGTATCGGTGGTGAACGCCCTGTCGTCTCGGCTGGTGCTCGAGATCGATCGAGAAGGCGAACACCACGTGGCCGTCTTCGCCAACGGCGGTGAACCAGAGGAACCTCTCCACGTGACCGGCCCCGCCCCGCGCGACCGCACCGGTACGACGGTGGCGTTCTGGCCGGATCCGTCAGTTTTCGAGGAGACCGAGTTCCGGGCCCAGACGGTCCTCGAACGTCTACAGGTGATGGCGTTCCTGAACAAGGGCCTCGAGATCCGGTTCGTCGACGAGCGCCCCGAACGCCAACAGAAGATCATCTACAAGTACTCGGGCGGCATCGTCGACTACGTGAAGCACCTCAACGCGGCCAAGGAGTCGCTGTTCCGCAAGGTGTGCTCGTTCGCCCAGGCCGAGAATGACCAGGAAGTCGAGATCGCGCTGCAGTGGAACACGGGTTTCCACGTCTCCATCCACTCGTTCGCCAACGGCATCTCCACCAATGACGGCGGTATGCACGAAGAGGGCTTCCGCAAGGCCCTCACCAACGTCGTCAACCGGTACGCGCGGGCCAAGGGGACGCTGAAGGAGAAGGACCCCAATTTCGACGGCGACGATATCCGTGAGGGGCTGACGGCCATCATCTCCGTCCGTCTCACGGACCCGCAGTTCGAGGGTCAGACGAAGACCAAGCTCGGCA
>PKWD01000446.1 GCA_003131945.1 Acidimicrobiaceae bacterium | reverse complement strand
CGGCCGGGCGGCCGCCCGGCCGCCCGCCGTCAGGCGAGAACGACCAGATCGTCACGATGGACGATCTCGTGGGCGACACCCTCAGGTAGGTCGCCCGTACGCCGACCGGCCCACGACCCGATGCGCTCAGCCGCATGACGAACGAGACCCTTGGCGAACACGACGCCGTCGGGTCCGGCGATCTCGACGGCCGCATCGATATCGNNTTCCGGGCCGGCAGCCGTCGCGGACGGGGACGGAACACCGTGCCCACCCCGGCATCACCGGCCACAGCCGCCTGCAGCACACCCGGCCGGGCGGCGTCGGCGATGACCGTCTCCACCCCGGACCACGCCGCGATCTTGGCCGCCGCCAACTTCGAGGCCATCCCGCCACTGCCTACGGCGCTGCCCGTCGCCCCCGCCATCATCTCCAGGCGGTGGTCGATCTCCACCACCTCTTCGATGAGCGAGGCCTCGTCCGTCGTGCGGGGGTCGGCCGTGAGCAGGCCGGCGGTGTCGGTCAGCAACACGAGGAGGTCGGCCGCCACCAGATGCGCCACCAGAGCGGCCAGCCGGTCATTGTCGCCGAAGCGGATNNGTCTGGCGGGCGTGCAGGTACTGCTGGCGGTGGACGAAGTCGAGGGGGGCGAGCAGAACCTGCCCGACCGACAATCCGTGCCCGGCGAGGGCATCGTCATAGACACGCATCAGCCGGTGCTGACCGACGGCCGACACGGCCTGCAGCGTGGCCGGATCGGTCGGTCGCGGACCACCGCTCAACGCCGCCCATCCGGCGGCGANNGAGGACGACCCGATCTTGGCCACGACCGTGCGAGCCGTTCCCGGGGCGGTTGTGTCCACCGTCGTCGTGCCCTGGTCGGTCATGACCCGTCGTGCAGCGCCGCCGGGCCACCACGACCACGGTCGCGCCCACCGGTGGTGCCACCACGGATGTTGCCCTTGTGAGGCCCCCGCCGCGTCGACCCCGCCACCGAGGCGGCGGCGGCATCGAGGCCTCCGGCATCGCTCTCGTAGGTGAACGTGAGCGTCCCGAGGCGGACGACATCACCATCCCGGGCGCCGGCCCGCACGAGAGCCCGCTCGACCCCGAGACGTCGCAGCCGCTCCTGGACATAGGCCACGGCCTGATCGTCGGTGAGGTCGGACAGGGCCACCGCCCGCAGTGCCGATCGCCCGAGTACCACAAACGACCCGTCCTCGTCGCGCACGATCTCGATGCCCTCGGGCAGCGGACGGTGGACGACCACCGTCGACGACGGGATGGTCTCGGCCGCCCGGGCCGCGACCACGAGACCGGCCAGACGCCCTAGCAGCATGTCGATACCCTGGCCCGTCACCGCCGAGATCTGCATGTCGGTGGCGGCAACGGCGGGGNNCACAGGGTCGACAACCACGTCGGTCTTCGAGCCCACGACCACCCGAGGCCGATCGAGCAGCTCCGGGCGGTAGCGGCCGAGCTCGTGGAGCAGGATCCGCTCCTGCTCGCCCGGGGCGACCCCGTCCACGGCGGCCAGGTCGACGAGAATCACGAGCACCCGGGCCCGCTCCACGTGGCGGAGAAACCGGTGCCCGAGCCCGCGCCCGTCGGCCGCTCCGGACACGAGCCCCGGTATGTCGGCCACCACGATCTCGGTCTCCGACCCGGTCCGGCCCACCCGCACCACGCCGAGGTGGGGCTCCAACGTGGTGAAGGGATAGTCGGCGATCTTCGGCGCAGCGCGGGTCAGGCGTGAGAGCAGCGAGGACTTGCCGGCGTTGGGCAGCCCGACAATCCCGGCATCGGCGATCAGCTTGAGGCGCAGCCGAATCGTGAGTTCGGTGCCTACCTGGCCCGGATTGGCGTGGCGCGGCGCGCGGTTGGTCGACGACTTGAAATGCGCATTGCCGAAGCCGCCCCTGCCACCTTTGAGCAGCAGAACGCGCTCCCCCGGTACGACGAGATCGCAAATGGGCGTTTCGCCGTCTTCCTCATAGATCGCGGTGCCGACGGGTACGCGAAGGACGGCATCGGCACCATTCGCGCCGGTCATCTCGCGGCCCATGCCGTGCTGTCCGTTCTTCGCCTTCACATGCTGCTGATAGCGATAGTCGATCAGAGTGTTGAGGTTCTCGACCGCTTCCGCCGACACGTCGCCGCCGCGCCCGCCATCGCCGCCATTGGGCCCGCCGAATTCGATGAATTTCTCACGCCGGAACGACACGCAGCCATTGCCGCCTGCGCCGCTCACGATCTGCACTTTGGCTATGTCAAGAAACTTCAAGAACGATTTCCACGATACGGTGAGGCGCCATCATGGACAGGCGCGATGCGAAAATGAAAAAGCGAGACGGCGGGCCATCACCCTCGCGAACCGCCATCATGGTTCGACAAGCTCNNGAGCCTGTCGAAGGATGGGGCCAGAGTCATGTCTCAACGATAGGGAGTATTAGGCCGCACCCTCGGGCTCGCCGATACGCACCGAAATATAGGTGCGGCGCTTGAAGCCCTGACGATAGGTGACCTTGCCGTCGCGGAGCGCGAACAGGGTGTGATCCTTGCCGGTGCCCACATTCTCTCCGGCGAAGAATTTCGTGCCGCGCTGACGGACAATGATGTTGCCGGCGCCAATCGCCTCGCCACCGAATTTCTTCACCCCGAGCCGCTGGCNNGCGAGGAACCGCCTGCCTTTTTGTGAGCCATCAGGCCGCCTCTTTTCCGCCGCCATCGATCGCAGTGATCTTGAGCTTGGTGTAATGCTGGCGATGCCCGCGCTTGCGATGGGTGTTCTTGCGCCGCTTCTTCTTGAAGGCGACGACCTTCTCGCCGCGGCCGTGTTCGACAATCTCGGCGTGAACCACGGCGCCCGCAATCAGCGGCGCCCCGGTCTTCGGCTTGTCGCCACCGAGCAGCAGGACGTCCTCGAGCTTGAGCGTGGCACCGACGTCGCCGTCGAGCCTTTCGACCGTCAGGACGTCATCCTGGGCAACCCGATACTGCTTTCCGCCGCTGCGGATAACCGCAAACATCGCCAAATTCCTCAGATTTCCACCGGCCGGCCGCCTCCCCTGAGCGCCAGCCCGCGAAGGCCGGGCAATATACTTACGCGGCCCGCCCGGTCAAGCGAGGCCGGGCGGGGGCACTGTTACAGTTTGGGTTGATCTAGTCGCCCGCGTCAATCAATTTGAA
>PKWD01000087.1 GCA_003131945.1 Acidimicrobiaceae bacterium | reverse complement strand
CAGCTCGGCTGTGAGTACACCACCAACCAGATGACCTACGACCTGCGGCGTCTCCGATTGCACGGCGTCATCGAACGACTGCCACACTCCAACACCTACGTCGTCACCCCCGAGGGCGTGCGCATCGCGGTGTTCTACACGAAGCTCCGACGCAAGCTCCTCGAGCCTCTTCTCGACGCCGATCGGGCGCCGGCCCCGCTGGAGCTTCGTCGCGCCCTCACCACCATCGATCACGCCGTTCAGGGCTACGTCGACCACGCGCGCATCGGAAAAGCAGCATGAAACTTGTCACAATGTCATGAGTCCCCACCCCCAAGAATTGCTAGAGATCCGATACGGACTTCGGGTTCGGAACCCGAAGGTCTACAGGGGGGGCGACGCGGGGGAGAGGAGCCGATGACCTCGCTCGGCGCGTAGCCGGAGCGTGCTCAGGCGGAAGCAGCGAGACAAGCCCGCAAAGCGTGCATTGGAACGAGCAGCCGTCGTCCGACGCGCAGTGACGGAATCTCGCTGGTACGCATCGCCTCGCAGACCGTCCCTCGGCTGAGTCCGAGCAACCTGGCGACCTCCTCGGCATTGAGTACGTTCGCGGTGATCTCCGGAAGGGGGAGAACGGTCTTGGTCGGAAGCTGGTTCTCGTCTGTTTCGATGTCGGGTTCGAGGTGGGCCCGGAGGCGTTCCGCGGGGCCCTCGAGGGCGTCCGCCAGGATGAGTCGGAGCTGGTTCGGAGTCACCTCCGAGTGTCGCAGCGATGACGAAAGGACCGCCGATGACCTTGACCCCAAGCGAGCGACCTCTTCGTGCGCGAATAGCCGCGCATGCGCTCCACGGCGACCCACGTCAGCCGGGAGCTCACAGAGCGAGCCCGTGCTGCGTGGCCTGGTTCGATGACGAACAGGGAGCGGAAGGTCGAGCCCGATGGCCAGCTCGATGCCCACGAGCGCGCTCGCTGTGTCGAGCATTCTCGCAAGAGCTACTACGCCTCTCTGGCTCTCAAGTCGGCGATCGCTGCCGTAAGGGGTGAGAGGGATAGCGAGGGGACTACGACTGGTCGGCCTACGAAGTCGCGATGAGGGCGATGAAGGTTTCCAAAGGAAGAGAGCGACTGGTCGGCCTCAGAGCAGCAACTGGAGCTGCTTGATTGCCTTCCGGTTCCGGTTGAACAGGTCAAGCACGGCCTGAACGTTGGCGGCCGACACCAAGGCTGGAACAAACGCGCCTATTACGGGCGCTACTGGCAGAAGCGCCACCCCTGCAGCCAGGCTAAGCACGGTAGCGGCCGGTTTGTTGTCCTGAAGGTACTGGAGGATGCGGTGAGCGTGTCCTTCAGTCGCGTTGAGATGGTCTTGGAACACTTGCTCGCAGATCGCAGTTGCATCTTTCCTGGATGCACTTTCCTTCAATGCATTCGTAAGACGATCCTGGCAGTACTGAACGGCGAGCTTCACTGCGGTGAACGCTTCCTCATTCTCACGGAGCTTTGTCACTGTGGCGATGTCGACGGGCTTACTTCCATCGCCGATCGGGAGCACCCTGAAGGTCATCAAGTCGCTTACGAGCGACGTCTCGTCGGGCTCATCGCCTTTTGCCTTGAGGTACAACCGCGAGGCGAAGTCGTACATTCGCTGGTGAGGGAAAACCGGGCTCTGGCCCACGAGCCGGGCATTGAGCCAGGCCCTGATGACCGCTTCCTCGTTGACGCCACCTGGATAGTCAAAGGGATCGTAGGGGCGAGGTTCGATGTCAGGCTCATCAAAGAAATGCTCGAAGTCGATCGTCGGCGAAGGGCGTGGTGGCTCATCGCTCGGCTTGATACCGAGCCCCAGCTCGTTCATGCGATCAACTGAGTAGTAGTTGGTTGCCGGGAAGGACGGAGCCTTCTGCTCTGGAAAGAAAACCAGAGCGCCAGATTCGATCAGAGGGCGCAGCTCGGCGAGGAGGGGGAGCCAGGCCTTCAGCCTCGCAACCTGGTTTGCGACTCCGAACTCTTCCTTAACTTTGTCGGTGGCATCTCGCGGCACCGACTCGGCGAGCAGGTAGAAGCTCCGGTAGAAGTTGTCCGCAACACAAACTGAGTCCGCAACGAGAAGGTGCTTCACGAGCGGCTGGACGAATCGTATGGCGGCATCGTGGTTGACAGGCTCGTGGGGATCAGGCTGGAGGCCGAGCAGCGGCGTCTGCGTCTCGTACAGCTGCTGGACTGCCCTTGACCACGTCTCAAGGATGGTCGGATCGAACCAGAGCCGTAGCTTGCCGTCGTCGACATTGAGATCTGAGGCTGACTGCTCGCTGCTGGCCTGATACTGCTTCGCG
The DNA here is from genome assembly GCA_003131945.1 of Acidimicrobiaceae bacterium. The sequence goes on along the minus strand of PKWD01000087.1, from coordinate 3,306 downwards.
AAGTCGAGCCATCTGTCATCATCAACCCGACTTAGGGACGCGACACGCTTGGGGGTGACGACGCCCTCGTCTTCGAAGTAGTCCTCGATAATGCTGATCGGTGTCGTCACGACTTACCCCCTCTATCTTGTCGCCAGGTCCGCGTAGCGAGGATCTGACGGGGTGCCCGAGCTTCGAGCCATTGGCGCACGTCCTTCGCGGGCGGACTGCGCTGCTTCGGCCAAGACATCATCCTTCACAGGTGTCACAACAGCAACACGCTGTGTCACTTTCGCGACCGCGAGCCGCCGCCCGGTAGGCGGGCACCACAGGGATCATCGGCACAAAACCCGAAGGTCGAGGTCAGTCCGGTGACGGTGCTGCGTTTATGGAGACTCCGACCGCAGGGCGTCGACATTGAGTAGCGCAGCGTCTGTGCGGCTGCATATGCACGGTCCGCCTACCAGCACCTTCGCGCTTACGGAGGTCCGGGCGGCTCGCGAACCGACAGAATCCCCGCAACTCTTAGGAGGCGCCCTGGCTCATTTCTTGATTGAGAGCCCCGCTCACCTCCGGAGTTCAATCACCTCGGCCGCTCCGTTGTTCTCGTTAGAGTCGGCTGCCCGCCACTGGGCATCGAGGCCCTCTCGCAGCCGTTCGTCGAGTGTGGGCAGCAGGTGCCCGTAGCGGTCGAAGGTGAGCTGGATGGTCGAGTGGCCGAGGCGCTCCTGGATCTCCTTGGGATGCGCTCCCTGGGCGATCAGCAGCGCCGCACACGTGTGTCGGAGATCGTGAAAACGAAGTCTCGTCGGTAGTCCCGCTCGCTCGACTGCTGGCTTGTAGTGGCGAGGGTAGAAGCTGCGCCGCAGTGGTCCACCTTTCAGAGACGTGAAGACGTAGTCGTCATTCGAAGGGTACGTAGCCAGGTGCTCGGCTAAGAGCTCGCCGAGGAAACGAGGAATGGACACCGTCCGGGACTTGCCCGTCTTCGTTGGTCCGGTGCGCACGGTGCCGTTCACCTCGGTCAGCGCCTCGGTGATGTCGATTGTGCCTCGGAGCAGGTCCAACCGGGGGATGCGTAGCCCGGCCAACTCGCCCCAGCGCATGCCCGTGTAGGCGGCGGTGTAGATGAGCACCCGGTACCGAGGATCAATGGCTTCGGCCAAGCGGCGTACCTCGTCGGGGTTCAAGAAGCACTGCTCGGTACTGGTGGTCTGCTGGGGCAGGCGAATGCCCCGGCACGGCGTCCGGGGGATCACGCCATCGGTCTCCGCCGTCGACAGGATGCGGCCGAACACCCGGTACACGGCCCCCACCGTCGTCGGGGCCAGGCCCTTCTCGACCAGGTCGGCCACGAAGGCCCGCACGTCGGCCGGCTCGATCCGTCCGATGGGCCACGGGCCGAAGGCCGGGAGGATGTGGCAGTGCAAGAAGGAATCGACGTTGTTGAGCGTCCCCGGTCGCAGATGGGCCAGTGACTCCCGCCACCTCGTCGCATAGGTGGAGAAGCGGACCTTGGCCAGGGCCGGGTCGGTCCACCTGCCCGTGGCCAGGTCGGTCTCCACCGTGCCCAGAAAGGTGCGGGCCTCGGCCTTCGAGGCGAAGGATCGCGTGCGCTGGCGCCCGGAGCGGTCCCGGTACCGGGCTTGCCAGGCCGTACCCCGAGCGTCCTTTCTCACCGACCCCATGGGCAGCCCTTCGCTTCAGTCAACGGTGACGTCTTGGCGGCAGCAGCGGGTGCGCTTCGCCCGATTCGGTCCGGCAGGCCGCCAGGAAGGCGTCCAGATCCTCCGTCGAGAAGCGCAGGAGCCGGCCCACCTTGAAGTAGGGGATCCGCCGCTCGGTCACCAGGCGCCGCATGTAGCGCTCCGTCACGTTCAGGTAGGTAGCCGCCTCCGGCAGGGTGAGCGGGCGCCCCTGTCCGGGCGCCGAGGGCGCCTTTGGAGGCAGTCGTAGCTGGCTGACCAGACACGATGGCGTTCGCTCCTGGGTGACGGGATCCTGGCCTGGGGGGACCACCACACCTCCGCCGGGCCCGCTCATCAAGTCGGGGGCCCGGAGCCGAGGTGTATCCACAAGAAGCTCACAGGGGCCGCCGCAGGATCAGCAGGTCCTCGTGGGCCACCACGAACTGGGGCACGCCCCGCTGGCGGGACTTGCGGGCCTGCTCGAGGGCGAAGAACGAGGCTCGGGGCACCAGCCTGTCGTCGCGCACCGCCGCCAGGAGGGCGACGTTGCGCTCGTAGAGGACGAGACCGGCTGCCTCGCCCACCCTGACCAAGGCGCCGGGCAGGTCGACGAGCAGCCCGGCCTGGCGGTAGGGGCGCACCGTCATGGCCACGAATCCCCCCGGGCGCAGCAACTGGGCGCAGCCGGCCAGGATCTGTCCGGTGGCGGCGAGCAGGCGTTCGAGGCCGACGTGGGCCAGGTTGGCCGGGTCCTTCGAGTACCGGTCGTGGCTCTTCTCCAGGCCCTTCCCCGGTCGCACCCGCACCTGGCCGTGGAGCGATGCCCCGTAGGGGGGAGAGGTGACGACCAAGGCCACCAGGCCCCGCACGGCCGCATCGACGACGCCCACCACGTGGCGGGCGTCCCCGGTCACCACCTCCCCGTGGCCCGTCGCGCCTTGCGTGCGGGCAAAGGCGACGTTGGCCCGGGCGAGCTCCGCCCACGGTTCCTCGTACTCGACGCCGATGGCGTCGCGCCCCAAGTGGACGGCCTCGACCAAGGTCGTGCCGATGCCGCACATGGGGTCGACCACCAGATCGCCGGGCTCGGTGTAAGTGGCGATGGCCTGCGCGGCGATGGCCGGCAGCATCTTGGCCGGGTGAGTGCCCGACACGTCGAGGTAACGACCGGCGCGCTGCGAGCGGGCCATGCGCTGGGCCGTCGTCCACACCGACAGCGGAAGGTCAGTGGCCATGGGCGGCCTCCGAGGACTTCGGCTTCACGAAGACGCAGACGTCCTCGTGCACGACCAGGTGGACCGGCTCGCCGTGCTGACGGGCCCGCCGGGTGTGGGTCAGCTGCCAGGACGAAGGTCGAGCCACCAGCACGCTGTTTCGGATGGCGGCGTGGAGGGCCACGATGTGCTGGGTGTAGCCGAACCCCGCCCCCTGGCACAGCGCCACCGTGCGCCCGACCAGGTCGAACGTGCGACCCCGATGCCGGCTGTTCTTGGTCACGGTGACGAGGGTCCCGCCCGGGCGCAGCGCTTCGAAGCAGGCGGCGTAGATCTCGGCCATGGCCCCCTCATAGGCGCGGCCACGAGCATGTCCGAGGGCGGCCCGGTCGGGTGAGCAGCTGAACGAGTGGTCCCGGCCCACT
>PKWD01000065.1 GCA_003131945.1 Acidimicrobiaceae bacterium | reverse complement strand
CTCGACCTCGAGGTTGGCGATGCACGAGCCGCTCACGTCGGGGACACTCATACCGAGGACCAGGGAGTACACCAGGTTGCCGACGACCACGTTCTTGTGGTGGACGGTTTCGTTCTCGGCGAACCACTCGTTGATGTGCAGAGGGTGATGGTTCATCGTCAGAAGGCAGAAGAGGTGGTCGTCGTACTCGGTGACGGTCTTCCCGGGCCAGTGCCGGTAGACGTNNAGACGTCGCCGATCTCGAAGTCTTCGAAAGACCGGCCGAACGGCCGCTCGTAGGTGGTCACGGTGATCTCGGCGTCATTCTTCGGGCCGCGGCCGGGTGGTGAAGCCGAGAGCCCAGTCCTCGTTGGTGTCCCCGTCGATCGTGAGGCGCCAGGTGTAGCGGTTGCCCGTCTCCAGAGGGAGCGGACCGAGGTTGACGGCCAGGGCCACGTCGATCGGGGTCCCTTCGGGCACGGTCTCGGGGCGGGCCACATTGAACTCGCCGCGGACCTCGATGGGATGGGTGCCTTCGGGGGTGTCNNAGGTACAGCTCCCAATGATGGGCCTGTTCCGCTTCGTGCCAACCGACGTCGATCTTCATGGCGATGGCCGACGGCATGGGATCGGGCCCGGTGAGCGACCATCCACCGCCGAGCACATAGAGCTTTCCGTCGGCAACCTGAGCCCCGTCGCACAGCAGCATCGTCACCTTCACCTGGGCGAGGCTACAGCCGCTGTGGGGGCGATAGCGTCTGCCACCAGTGCCCAACGCCCTGCGTGACGACGTCTACCGCCGCCCCCTCGCCACCGCCCTCGAGCGCCTGGGGATCGGCCCGGGGTGGCGATGCGTCGACGTCGGCGCCGGCGGAGGCGACGTCTCGGTGGCTCTGGCCGAGATCGTGGGCCGCGACGGACGTGTCTACGCCGTCGACAGCGACCCGGCCGCACGCGACGAGGCCGCTTCGGCGGCGGCGGCCTTCAGCCAGGTCCTGGCCATCACCCAGGCGGGTGAAGACCTTCTGCTGCCCGAGCCGGTCGACCTGGCATTCTGTCGGTTCCTGCTCATGCATGTCGTCGAGCCGGCCGTCGTCCTGGCCCGGATGAAACAGGCCGTGCGGCCCGGCGGGTGGGTGGTGGCCCAGGAACCGATCACGTCGGCCGGTCGCCTCGATGGCCGGCCCTTGTCCATGCCCGACGCCCGTCATCCCGACATCGGGGCGCTGCTCCCGGCGCTCGTCCTCGGCGCCGGCCTCGACATCATCGACGCTTGGGCGGAAGCGCCCGCCGGGGTCGGACCGGGACCGGTGGCCGACTACCTCGGCGATCTGACGGGGGTCTCACCGGGCGACGATGCCATCGTCCTGCCCCCGCTGGTCACCGTCGTCGGTCGCGTTCACGAGGCCGGATCCCGCCACCAGTAACCTCCCTAGCCGTGACCGATCTGACTCCGGCCGACCTCGGTGGCGCCGACGACGCTGTCGAGCTGGCCGCGTCGGTCGTGTCCGGCGCGGCGCGGCGCCTGGCCGGCACCGGGGACATCGAGACCGAGCAGGTCCTGGCCTACGACCTGGCCCATGCGGCAGCGGGGGTCAGGACAGCCCGGGCCACCCTGGAATACGGAAAAAAGGGCAGCGACGAAGCCCGCATCGCCTGTGCCTTCGTGGCTGACGTGCTCGCCGACCTGACCGCTCGCACGATCGGACGGGAAGCGGCGTGGGACACCTCCCGGGCGTGGATGGAACCGGCGGAGTCCTTCGTGGGCGATTACCGCGATCCTCTTTTCCTGGCCGGACTTTGTGGAATCCAGGGCGAGCGACATCTGGACGCCGACTTCGCTCTGGTGCGAGAGACATTCCACCGGTTCGCCGAGGAGCAGCTGCGTCCCCGGGCCGAGCACATTCACCGCAGCAACAGCGACATCCCCGAAGAGGTCATCAGCGGCCTGGCCGACATGGGGGCATTCGGGCTGTCGATCCCCGACGAATACGGGGGCTTCGCCAGCGGTGGCGAAAGTGACTACATGGGCATGGTGGTAGCGACCGAGGAGTTGTCATGGGGGTCGCTCGGTGCCGGCGGCTCGCTGATCACGAGGCCCGAGATCCTGTCGCGGGCCCTCGTCGCCGGCGGAACGGAAGCGCAGAAGCAACAGTGGCTCCCGAAGCTGGCGTCGGGCGAGATCATGAACGCCGTGGCCGTCACCGAACCCGACTTCGGGTCGGACGTGGCCAACATCGCCACCTCGGCCACGCCGACCGCCGGCGGATGGCTCATCAACGGCACCAAGACGTGGTGCACGTTTGCCGCCCGGGCCGACGTCGTGATGTTGCTGGCGCGTACCGATCCGGATAGGTCGAAGGCCCACCGCGGCTTGTCCCTCTTCATCGTGGAGAAACCACGGGGTGACGGGCACGGATTCGCGTTCACGCAGGACCCCAAGGCCGGCGGGCGTTCAGATGCCCCGGGCGCCATGGAGGGCAGGCCGATCGACACTCTCGGATACCGGGGGATGCACTCCTACGAGATCGCCTTCGACAATTGGTTCGTCCCGGCCGAGAATCTCATCGGCGGGGAC
>PKWD01000217.1 GCA_003131945.1 Acidimicrobiaceae bacterium | reverse complement strand
AGGGACTCGAACCCCCGACCTCAGCCGTGTGAAGGCTGCGCTCTAACCAGCTGAGCTATGCGCCCGCGACCCTGTCGACATGATCTTCGTTATCGAAGCCACTGAGGATTATGTCACGGCCGGCATCGGCTGCCCGCGGGGAACGGGCCGACGAGGCTCATCCCTTCTGCTCGCGGCCTTGAGGTTCACAAGTCAGTGGAGGCCGTCACGTCCCGATGGCGGCGACCTCGTCGAATCCCAAGGCGGCTTCCAGCGCTCCGGCCGAGCGGATGACTACCAGATCAGCATGTTGAGGCCCGACGAGTTGGAGCCCCACCGGCAGGCCGTCTCCACTGAGGCCGGCACACACAGTCGCCGCCGGAGAGCGCGTCATGTTGAAGGGGTAGGTGAACCGCACCCAGTTGGCGTCCACTGCACCGTTGATCATGCCCGCAGCCTCCAGGGCACGCGGTGGCGGCAAGGCCGCAACCGTGGGCGTGACCAGCAGGCGCACGTCGTGGAACAGTTCCACCAACCGGGTGTTGAGACGGTGGCAGGCATCTTCGGCGCGCACCACTTCAAGCACGGACAGATTGTCCGCCGCCCAGTCCATCGAGGCGGCGAGAAGCGGGTCGATATGTTCCCAGACGTCGGTTCCCCGATAGGGAGCGAGCGTCCGCAGGTTGTACGCCATGGCCAGGGTGAGCCAATCCCTCACCGGGTCCTCGTCGAAGACAGCCTCGATCTCCACCACTTCGATGCCGAGCGATTCGAGAACGGCGACGGCTCGCGTGCATACTTTCAGCACCTCCTCGTCGACCGGCGCATAGCCGAGAGTCGGGGACCAGGCCACGCGCACGGGCATCTGAGCATCGTAGAGAGCTGCGGGCCACGATGCTTCGGGACGCGGCAGAGACCGGAGGTCGCTCGGATCGGGACCCACCACGACGTCGAGCGCAGCCACGACGTCAGCCAGGCGACGCGCCATGGGTCCTCTGGTGGAAAGGTGCTGCCAGTCAGGCGGTTCGGGGCCGCCTGACGGAACCCGACCGAGAGACGGCTTGATACCGCTAAGGCCACAGCACGACGAGGGAATACGGATCGAACCCCCTCCGTCCGATCCGGTGGCGAGCGGGACCATGCCCGAAGCGATGGCCGCTGCGCTCCCGCCGGAGGAGCCGCCGGGACTGTGGTCCAGGTTCCACGGATTGCGGGTCGGGCCGAAGACGGTGTTGTCCGTGTCGCCCTTCCACCCGAGTTCGGGGGTGTTCGTCTTGCCGATCACGACGCACCCGGCCGCCTTGAGCCTTGCGACAAGCGACGAGTCCACTGTGGCGGCCGCTCCGCCGGCGAACACAGGCGAGCCGTGGGTCGTCACGAAGCCCGCCGCGTCCTCCAGGTCCTTGACGCCGATAGGGATACCGGCGAGCGGGCCCGGATCGCGCCCGGCGGCAACCATGTCGTCTATCTGTGCCGCCGCCTCGAGCGCAGCGGTGTCGTCGACAGCTACGAAAGCGTTCACGGCACCGTTGAGGGCGTCGATGCGTGAGAGAGCGTGTGTCACGAGCTCCCGGGCGCCTGTCCGGCCAGACCGGACGTCCTCGGCCAGAGCGATCACGGAAACTCGACGAAAGTCCATGAGCTCACACGTATCACGGTTCAGTCCTCCCTGTCTTTATGGCCCCAGGTAGACAGGATGCGAAAGCAGACGGCAACCTGGGACGATGGCCTCCTCCACTTCGCCTCCCAGTGATGCCGCCGCGGTCGTGCTCGATCACATAGCCGTGGCCGTCGAACAATGGACCGACGCCTGGCCGTGCTACGTCCACCAACTCGGTGGTATCTGGCACTCGGGCGGAGTCAACAGCGGCTTCAGCCCGGCCCAGCTGAGCTACGCCAACGGGGCCAAGGTCGAAGTCCTTCAACCGTGGGAGCCCGAAGCCAACCCGTTCCTGCGTCGCTTTCTCGATCACAGCGGGCCCGGACCCCATCACCTGACCTTCAAGGTGCCTGATATCGAGTTGGTTCTCGACCGGGTAGGCGACGCCGGCTTCGAACCCGTGGGCGTCCGGTTGTCCGATCCGCAATGGCGAGAGGCCTTCCTCCATCCACGTCAGGCCACCGGAGTCGTGGTGCAGGTTGCCCAGGCGGAATTCGAATGGAGCTCGCCGCAGCCTGAGGGCTTCCCCATCGCCACGCGGGCGCCGACGGCCGCCCTGTCCCATGTCACCCACGCCGTACGGGACCTCGACACCGGACTCGCGCTCTTCCATCTGTTGCTCAGCGGCGACATCACGGCGCGCGCCATTGGCCCCGGCGGTGCCTGGGAGTACGTCGACCTCGCCTGGCCCGGACCCCTGGCCATACGCCTCGTGGCCCCCACGACCGATGCCGCTTCGACGTCACCACTACGGACATGGCTCGGAGACCGCCCGGGGCGTGTCCACCACCTGGCCTTCGACCTGCCCGGGCCACTGCCGACAACGGACGGCTCCGGCAGAAGCACCACGACCGACCCAGCCGGGGACGACGTACCGGGCGTCATCTCTGGCCCGGGGTCGGTGCTGGTGGTGGCGCCGGAAGAGAATCTCGGCACCGGGCTCGTGCTGCGGACCCCGGAGACACGCTGACTACTCTGGTGTCGTGAGCAAGAACGGCGATGGCACCAACGGCGACACCTCCCCCGGGGAGGGGGCTGTTCCCAGGCTCACCATCGGCCAGCGCATCCTGGCCTCGCTCCCCAACCTGCAACGCCCGCCGGCGACGCCTCCGCAACCACGGCCGGAGCGTCCCACCGGCAAAACCGGTGGCAGCCCCGCGGACGCAGGCGCCGGTCCCGTGGTCACCCCGGACGAGGTACTGGCGCCCGGCACCGATTCCACGGCGTCCGGAGGCAGGCTCCGCGACGCGTTCTTGAAGCCGCCGGCACCTCGGCGACAACGAGGCGCCGCGTCGGGCATGACCGCGGCCGAGTTGACCCACATCATCAAGCGGATCGACGACCGCGAGCGGACCATTGCCTTGGGCACGGCGGCTCTGGGCGTGGGCGTGGCCATCGCCTTGATCGTCGCTGGCGTGCGCCTCAATCCACCGCTCCATGCCAAGAACCACCAAAGTGACATCGAATTCGTGATCTACCTCGTTATCCGGGTGGTGTGTGCGGGCCTCGTCGCGCTCGCCGCCAGAAGTCGCCGGCGCTCGTTCGTCGGCTTCGCCCTTCTCTTCTTGGGTACAGCGATGGAGAGCGCCCTCTTCGCCATTCCGTTCTGGGCGGTCGGCGGCTGGCTGATCTTCCGAGCACTCAAGTGGCAGAAGGAACTGGCCGCCATGACCGGGCAGACCCGCACGCGTGCAGAGGCCCGCCCCAGGGCCGCCCCGGCCGCTCGGGGGGGCGACGCGGCGGCGGCGCGCCGTCGCGCCAGGGCCGAACGCATGAACGCACGCACTGCGGGTGGACGCCGGTCCAAGAAGCAGCCGGAGCCAACCGGGCCGCCACCCAACAAGCGCTACACGCCCCCTAAGCCGACACGGTCGCGACCCCCGGGGTCGTGAAGGGCGCCTGACGGCTCGCCCCGCGCCCCCCGGTCGACATCAGGCGGCGTTGTCACCTCGGGACGCACCCTCCACCAGCAGGGCCGAGCGCAACAGGCTCAGGATCTCCTGACGGCGGCGCACGAGGGACCGGGCCGAGGGCTCCTCCCCCAGGGCGCGCAGTACCTCGACCTCGGTGATCATCCCGATCACCGTGGAGTAGATGGCCAGGAGCAGCAGGCGTGGTTCGTGTCGACGCATGACGCCGGCGTCCATCTCCGCTTCGAGGAAGGCCGAGGCCCGCGCCACCAGAGGGTCGAGGGCCAGCATCAGCCGCGTCGCCGCCGGGGGACCAAGGCGTCCGACCTCGCGAACGAGTCCCAAGAGTTCGGGGCGGCGGGCGGCGAGGCGGAACACCGATCGGACGACCGCCTCGATGCGGGCCCAGCCGCTTCCGGCCCTGGCCAACGATGCTTCGAGGGCCCCCGCCAACTCGGCCGCCGAACGGTCGATGAGGGCTTCGAGCAGCACGTCCTTGGAGGAGAACCAGTAGAGGATCGACTGCTTCCGCATGCCGAGACCGTCGGCCAGGGCGTCCAGGGACGTCGCCTCATAGCCACGGGACCCGAAGGAGACGAGGGCGGCGTCGAGGATGCGGTCAGCCGTCGCCCCCGTCCGTCTCCCACCATCCATCTACCATATGGTAGACAGAGACGGTGCCCGAGGTGCGAATCCCTCCACTGTCCATCCCCGCCAGCCTGGCCGGGAGCCGCATCCTGGTGACAGGGGCCACCGGATTCCTGGGCACCGCCGTGGTCGAGCGTCTCCTGCGCTCGGTCCTCGAGTGCGAGGTCGTCGTCCTCGTCCGGCCCACCCGCCGGTTGTCAGCGGCCGAGCGCACGATGCGCGAGATCGTTCGCAACGACTGTTTCGACCGCCTGCGCAGCGAGTGGGGCGAGGCCTTCTCCGATCAGGTCCAGCGTCGTCTCGTATCGGTCTCGGGCGACGTCAGCCGGGACGGGCTCGATCTCGACGACGAGGGGCGCAGGGTGCTGGCGTCGTGCGACATCGTCGTGCACTCGGCGGCCGCCGTCTCTTTCGACGCCCCCCTGGACACCGCCGTGGAGGTTAATCTTCTGGGACCGTCCCGCGTGGCCGCCGCCATCGGAGACGTGGCCGCCGCCCGGCACGAGGCGTATCCGGAGCGCCCCCGTACCCACCTGGTCACGGTCTCGACGGCCTATGTGGCCGGCACCCACCAGGGTGAGGCGACCGAGATCCTCTTCACCGACGCCGTGCGTTCGGGGGCTCGGGCACGCACCCACACCACGGTCACCACCGACGTCGACATCTCGGCCGAGGTCGACACCGCCCGCCGGTTGCGCGAGGACCTCGAGTCCGAGTCGCGCCGTCCGGCCCCGCTCGGGCGCTTCACCAAGACAGCGCGCGGCGAGTTGGGCGCTGCGGGGACGCACGTGCTGGCCGAACGAGCCGAGAAACTGCGCGACGACTGGGTGCGCAAGCAGCTGGTCGAAGCCGGCCGGGCCCGGGCCCAGGCTCTCGGATGGCCCGACGCCTACGCCTTTACCAAGGCGCTCGGCGAGCGCGCCCTCGTCGCCTCCCACGCCGACGTCCCCATCACCGTGTTACGCCCCTCGATCATCGAGTCATCCCTGGCCGAACCCCGTCCGGGATGGATCCGGGGCTTCCGGATGGCCGAGCCGATCATCATCTCCTACGCCCGGGGACTGTTGAAGGAGTTCCCGGGGATCCCCGAAGGTGTGGTCGACGTCATCCCGGTCGATATGGTCGTGGCCGCCCTCGTGGCCGTGGCCGCGGCGGGGCCCGACCCCGACGGCCCGAGCGTCTACCAAGTGGCCTCGAGCGTGCGGAACCCCCTGCGCTACGGCCAGCTCGTCAGCCTCGTGCAGTCATGGTTCACCGAGCACCCTCTCTACGACTCCGACGGCCAACCGATTGTCGTCCCCGAATGGTCGTTCCCCGGACGAGGGCGAGTACAACGCCAACTACGAAGGGCCACCACCGCTTTCGCTATGGCCGAACGCGTTCTGGCCATCCTGCCCGTGCGCGGGGAGCGCGCCGACCTGGCGGCGCGCATGGAGGACCAGCACACTCGCGCCGAACGGGCTCTCGGATACGTCGAGCTCTACGGTGCTTACACCGAGACCGAGGCCCACTTCCGCATCGACCGTCTCCTGACACTGTGGGAACGCCTGGCGCCGGCCGAGCAGCAGGCGTTTTGTTTCGACCCCGCCGTCATCGAGTGGCCCCACTATGTTCACGACGTCCATCTCCCGTCGGTGGTCGACCACGCCCGGGTGCGCTCGACGCCGGCGCGATCCANNCTTCGACCTCGAGAACACGCTCATCGCCTCGAACGTCGTCGAGTCCTATGCCTGGCTGGCCAGTCGGCATCTCCCCGCCGGTGAGCGAGTCAGTTTCACAGCGCGCCTGCTGCGCGAGGCACCGGCGCTGTTGGCGCTCGATCGACGCGACCGTGGCGACTTCCTGCGCAGCTTCTACCGCCGCTATGACGGAGCTTCGGCGCAGTTGCTGCGCCACGACTCCTGGGACCTGTTCCACCACATGCTGCTCACCAAGTCCTTCCCGGCCGGGTTCGCCCGGGTGCGGGCCCATCGCGCCCTCGGCCACCGCACGGTGCTCATCACCGGTGCCCTGGACTTCGTCGTCGAGCCGCTGCGACCGCTGTTCGACGAGGTGGTGTGCGCGTCGCTCGGGGTCGACGACGCCGGCCGCTACACCGGTCGGCTGGACAACCGACCGCCCACCGGGGAGGCGCGCGCCCTCGTCCTGGCGCAGTACGCAGCGGACACCGGCCTCGATCTTGGCGAGTCCGTGGCCTATGCCGACTCGACGTCGGACCTGCCGCTGCTCGAGTGCGTTGGGTTCCCGGTGGCCGTGAACCCCGAAGCTCGTCTGGCCGCCGTGGCCCGGCGCCGGGGTTGGCATGTGGAGCACTGGGACAAAGCCGGCGGCGGCGGGCGCCCGGTTCTGCCCTTCGGGCCCCTCGACCACGGGGTATCGCGCTGGTGGACGCGCCTCGAAGGAATGCTCGACACCCTGTCGGCCGGGGCCGGGTCGGCTGGAGCTCGAACGTCAGGGGGCGGTGACCGGTGAAGGGCCTCCTCGTGGAGCGCAGCCTCCCCCGCTTCGCCGCCGCTCGTCTGTTCTCGTCGATCGGCGGCTCAGGAACGAGCACCTCGGTGGGACCCTTACGTCTCACCGACCTCGAGGCACCGGATCTACCGGGTCCCGGGTGGCACCGGGTGCAGCCGTTGCTGGCCGGGATCTGCGGATCGGACCTGGCCACGTTGGACGGTCACAGCTCGCGCTACTTCGAGGGCATTGTGAGCTTCCCCTTCGTTCCCGGCCACGAAGTGGTGGGCGTCGTGGACGAGGGATCGGCCGGCGGACTGCCGGCGGGAACCCGGGTCGTGGTGGAGCCGGTGCTCGGATGCATCCCCCGGGGCATCGATCCCCCCTGCGCGGCCTGTGCCGACGGCCGGGTGGGCGGTTGCGAGCGGGTCGCGTTCGGCCACATCGCCCCGGGACTGCAGATCGGCTTCTGCGCCGATACCGGCGGCGGGTGGTCACACGCCGGCCTCGTGGCCCATGGCGTCCAGCTCCACCCCGTGCCCGACGCGCTCTCCGACGACGACGCCGTCATGGTGGAGCCGACGGCCTGCGCCGTGCACGCCGCCCTGGCGGCGGGGGTCGAGCCGGGAGACACCGTGGCCGTTCTCGGCGGTGGCACCGTCGGGCTCACGACCACCGCGGCGCTGCGCCAACTGGCCTCGCCCGGAGCGCTGCTGGTGGGAGCGAAGTACCCGCACCAGCGCCAGCTGGCCGGAGAGCTCGGGGCCGACCTGGCCGTCACGCCCGCGCAGCTGGCCCGGGCCGTACGGCGTCGGTCGCGTTCTCTCACCATCTCGGGACAGCTGAGCGGCGGTGCCGACATCGTCGTCGACTGCGTCGGCAGCGCCGACTCGGTGGCCCAGTCTCTCGAGATGGTGCGGCCCCGAGGCCGGGTCGTGCTGGTGGGTATGCCGGGCAAGATGAACATCGACCTGGCTTCGCTGTGGCACCGCGAGGTATCGCTGGCCGGCGCCTATGCCTACGGGTCCGAGCGGACCGGTCGTTCGGTGCGGCGCACGTTCGACATCGCCATGGAAGTGGTAGCCGCCGCCCGCCTCGGCCGTCTGGTCTCGGCCCGCTACCCGTTGGAGCGCTTCGAGGAGGCCGTGGCCCACGCCGGTGCGGCAGGACGGCGCGGTGCCGTGAAAGTCGTGTTCGAAATGCATCCACGCAGTCGGAAAGGACTGACCTCATGAGCCCGAGACCGGGATTCGTCCTCGAGGTTGACAAATCCACTCCCCCCACTCTGTTCTGGCACGGAGAGGGCTTCCGGCTCGAGCGGCTGCCCACCGGCAGCCGGGTGCTGTACGCGCCGGAGCCCCTCGACCCGCTGACCGACCCGGTGGGCGCGATCCGGCACGCGCTGCTGCACCCGTTGGGCGACGCCGAGCCGTTGTCGGCCTTGCTGCGTCCGGGCATGCGGCTGACCATCGCCTTCGACGACGTGTCGCTGCCGCTTCCGCCCATGCGACGGCCCGACGCCCGCCAGCTCGTCATCGAACAGGTCCTCGATTTCGCCGCCGAGGCCGGCGTGGATGACGTCGTCCTCATCTGCGCGCTGGCGCTGCACCGTCGGATGACCGAAGCAGAACTGCGCCACGCCGTGGGTGACCGCGTCTACGACGCCTTCGAGCCGCAGGGTCTCCTGCAGCAGCACGACGCCGAGGACCCCGACAATTTGATCCACCTCGGGCTCACCGACCACGGAGAGGACGTCGAGATCAACAAACGGGCGGCCACGTCGGACCTCCTCGTCTACATCAACATCAACCTGGTGCCCATGGACGGCGGCCACAAGTCGGTGGCCACGGG
>PKWD01000395.1 GCA_003131945.1 Acidimicrobiaceae bacterium | reverse complement strand
ATCCAGATTCGCCAGGTTGCCGGCGTAGGTCAGGGCATCGAGCACTACTACTCGATCCCCGGGCTGTTGCGCCAGCCAGTAATGGACGAAGTTCGAACCGATGAAACCGGCGCCCCCGGTCACGAGCAGATGCACGGCGCGCCATCGTAGACCGGGTCACCTTGGGGCCTGGCGGAGGACCTCGCCATCCCCTCTCCCCGGTCGCTGAGGGGATGGGGATCAGGTGCGGAGGTGGACGACGTCGCCGGCCGTGATCGTCCTGATGCAGGCGCCGACATCGACGAGGAGATGGCCCTCGATCGTGATGTCCGAGACGATGCCGGTCACGGTCTCGTGGCCGAGAGACACGGTCACCGGGCGACCGAGGGTGGTGCAGACCGAGCGGTACTCCGAGGCCAGCCGCCGCCTCCCGTCGGGCCGGGCCAGGTCCTCGAGCCGACGGTCGAGATCATCGAGGAGGAGCCCGAGGAGGTCGCCGGGCTCGACCCGGGTCCCGGACTCGCGCCATAGGGAGGTGGCATGGGCGAGCTCGTCGGGGACGGCCACATCGCCGGGCTCGGTGTCCGGCGGCGGCCAGGCCAGGTTCAGCCCGATCCCGACGACGACGGCCCGGCCGTGCTCGCCGTCGGGGATGGCCTCGGCCAGGATGCCGGCCAGCTTCCTCTCCCCCACCATGAGGTCGTTGGGCCACTTCAGGGTGGGCTCGATCCCGGTGGCGGCGGCGCAGGCCGATCGGGCGGCCAGGGCCATCGACAGCGTGCACAGGTGGAGCTCCTCGATGGGTTGGGTCGGCCGCAGGAGCACCGAGACGAGAAGGTTGGCCCCGGCCGGGGCTTCCCAGCGCCGCCCGAGCCGGCCCCGGCCGGCCGTCTGGTGGTCGGCCACGGCCACGAGACCTTCCGGGGCACCGGCCCGGGCCTCGTCGATGAGGTAGCGGTTGGTCGAGTCCAGCTCCTCGAAGTGCCGGACCTCGAACCTGGCCCCGTACATGGCAACAACCCTACGGGGCGTGCCAGTGTTGGAGACCAATAGTGAGCCCGGTCACGAGAGCGCCGAAACAGCCGAGGAGAATGCGTGTTTCAGAAGGTCCTGATCGCCAACCGTGGTGAGATCGCCGTGCGTGTCATCCGGACCTGCCGGGAGCTCGGGGTGGCCACGGTGGCCGTCTACTCCGAGCTCGACCGCAACGCGCTGCACGTCAGGCTGGCCGACGAGGCCTATGCCCTCGGGGGCCAGACGGCGGCCGAGAGTTACCTGAACACGCCGGCCATCGTCGACGCCGTGGCCCGCTCGGGGGCCGACGCCGTCCACCCTGGCTACGGCTTCTTCTCCGAGAACGCCGACTTCGCCCGCCAGGTGGCGGCCGACGGGGTCACCTTCATCGGCCCTCCCCCCGAGGCCATCGAGGTCATGGGGGACAAGATCTCGTCGCGCCGGGCGGCCGAGGCCGTTGGGGTCTCCGGGGTCCCGGGCCGCACCGAACCGGTGACCGAGCCGGCCGAGGTCGTCTCCTTCGGAGAGGAATTCGGCTGGCCCGTGGCCATCAAGGCCGCCTTCGGCGGCGGGGGCCGGGGCATGAAAGTGGTCGCCGGCCCCGACGAGGCGGCCGAGGCCATGGAGTCGGCGAAGCGGGAGGCCCAGGCCTACTTCGGCCGGTCCGAGATCTACCTCGAGCGCTACCTGTCCTGGCCCCGGCATATCGAGATGCAGGTGTTCTGCGACACCCAGGGCCATGCCGTCTGGCTGGGCGAACGGGACTGCTCCTGCCAGCGCCGCCACCAGAAGCTCATCGAGGAGAGCCCGGCCCCGGCCTTCGAGAACGAGGTCCGCCAGGCCATGGGGGCCGCGGCGGTCAAGGTGGCGGAGGCCTGCGGCTACGTGAACGCCGGGACCGTCGAGTTCCTCTACGAGGACGGCGGCTTCTTCTTCTTGGAGATGAACACCCGGCTCCAGGTCGAGCACCCGGTGACCGNNTCGACCTCGTCGAGTGGCAGCTCCGGGTGGCCTCGGGCGAGCCCCTCGGCTTCACCCAGGCCGACATCAGCCCGAACGGCCACGCCATCGAGGTCCGCCTGAACGCCGAGGATCCGACCGGCGGCCGCTTCTCCCCCTCGCCCGGGACCATCTCGTCCTTCCGGGCCCCGGCCGGTCCCGGAGTCAGGCTCGACGCCGGCTACGAGTCGGGGGACACGGTCNNTCGTCTGGGCCCCGGACCGCGAGGCGGCCCGCCGGCGCATGCTCCGGGCTCTGGGCGAGACCGAGATCAGCGGGGTGGCCACCACCATCCCGGCCGACCTCGCCATCTTGAGCCACCCCGACTTCATCGAGTCCCGCCACTCGACCAACTGGGTGGAGGAGCGCCTCGACCCGGCCTCCTTCGGCTCACCGACTCCCGCCGGCGACGGGCCTGCCATCGGTGACGAGGGCGAGGTCCGGGTGCTACGCGACGTGACGGCCGAAGTCGACGGGCGCCGCTACGCCGTGAAGCTCTGGGTGCCGGACCTGGCGCCGGCCTCGGGCGGCCGGGCCGGGACCCGACCGAGGAAGCCCCGGACGGCGATGGCCGGGACCGGATCGGGGACCGTCCTCGTGCCCATGCAGGGGACGATCGTGAAGCTCCTCGTCGCTCTCGGCGACACCGTCGAGGTGGGCCAGACGGTCTGCGTCCTCGAGGCCATGAAGATGGAGA
>PKWD01000245.1 GCA_003131945.1 Acidimicrobiaceae bacterium | reverse complement strand
GTCAGGCCGGGGTCGCTAAAGTAAACGTCCGGAGGAGAAGCGTTTGCAGGAATCGTCTTGCCCGTGGCGGCCAAGCCATTGCGCACAGCGACGCTGTTGTCACCCGATTTGATCCACTCCTCATGGATGCGCGTGACCAGGAAGACCTGGTAGTCCATGGACAAGCCGAAGAGAATGGCGAACAGCATCACGGGCAGGAAGGCCTCGATGGGACCGGGCCGGTTGACCCCGAAGACCGAGCCAAGCCATCCCCATTGAAAGACGGCGACCAGTATCCCGAACGCTGCTCCGATGGACAGGATGTTCATGGCGGCCGAGACAAGAGGGATGACGATGCTGCGGAAAACCACCGAGAGCAGCAGGAACGACAGCAGGACAACGAGGCCTATGAACAAGGGCAGCTTGGCCGACAGAACATGGGCGAAGTCGATGAAGATTGCCGTTGTTCCGCCGACGAGCACTGTGAAATTCGTACCGGACACGGCCGACGGAATGGTCTGTTGCCGCAGGTGGTAGACGAGGTTGGTCGTCGCCGCATCCTGTGGCGCGCTGGCGGGATAGACGTTGATCAGGGCCACGTCGGTGCCGTTGTGGGAGGGGATGAGCACGGGCGGCGCCACCTGGGCCACATCGGGCTGGGCGGCGACATCGGTCACCACCCGGGCCAGTACGCCGCGGTCTGCGGCATCGTGCACCACAGCCACAAGCTCGAGTGGTCCATTGAAGCCAGGACCGAAGCCTTTGGCCAACATGTCGTACGCCTGACGCGTGGTTGACCCGGCCGGGTCGTTTCCTTGGTCCGCTGATCCCAGACGCAGTGAGAAAAACGGAGCCGCGATGAATACGATGACAACCAGGGCGACGGCGGCGGGCACGGCCGGCCGACGCTTGATGATGTCCGCCCAGCGGGGCCAGAAACCCTTCGTACCGGCACCCACGATACGCGGCCCGTTCTGGGCCAGGTCCACCTTCTGACGTTTGGACAGCACCCGTGGTCCGATGAATCCGAGAAGAGCCGGCAGCAGGGTGAGAGCGGCGATCATCGTGAGAGCGACGCCGAGAGCGGCGGCCACGGCCAGGCCGTACAGGAACGACACACCGAGGGCGAACATGCCCAGAAGGGCGATGCAGACGATGATGCCGGCGAACAACACCGCCCGCCCCGAGGTGTTCACCGCGTTCACAATCGATGTCTCGGTATCCTGCCCGGCGATGAGGCCTTGGCGATGTCGCGTCACGATGAACAGCGCATAGTCGATGCCCACGCCCAGGCCTATGAGGAGCACGAGGGTGGTCGAGAACTCCGGCATTTTCATGACATTGCTGAGAAGCCCGATCAAACCGACGGCCGTGCCGAGCGATCCGAGGGCAGAGACGAGTGGCAGGGCCATGGCGTAGCGCGACCTGAAGACGAGCCACAGCACGATCCCGGCCAGCACCACCCCGACCAGGGTCCCACCGAAGGCCGGCTTGACGGCTTCCTCGGCCAGCTGTCCCGCAACCGCCACCTGAAGTCCCGGGGCATCGGCCGACTTGGCCGTGTTCACCAGGTCGGTGGCGATGGCCATCGACAGGTTCTGGGCCTGCCTGTCGAACGTCACGGTGGCGAAGGCGACCTTCTGGTCCTTGCTCACGTGCGTGGCGCCCTCCGGCCCGTAGGGGGAGACGATGTTCGAGACGTGCGGCACCTTCGCCACCTTGGCCAGCATGGCGTCGATGCGCGTCTCGACCGCCGGGTCGGTGACTTTCGCTGCTCCCGAAGTGTTGAAGACGATCTGATCAACGTCGCCTGACACTTTGGGCGAGGCCGCTTTCAGAAGGTTTATGGCGTCGGTCGACTCGGTCTTGGGCAACGTGAAGCTGTTCGAGTAGTCGCTTCCCACCCCACGAGCGATGCCACTGACGAGGACCAGGGCGGCGATCCAGAAAAGCACGACCAACCGTCGGTGACGAACACACCAGGTAGCGAGAGCGCGCATGAAGGGGACTCCTCTTGATCAGAAGGGGCTGGGAAGGCCAGCCGATTTGAGACGCTTGTCTTGTTCAGATGTCGGACACCCGGTGGGGGCGGTGGCCAGGGGCAGGATGACGTCGTTCACCACCTGCTCGGCGAACTGCGCCTCCGGGATCTCACCGGAGGTGAGCAGGTGGTGAATCGCCAGTGCGGGCAAGAGGGACACGAGAAGATCGAGATTGCGATCTTCGGCAACCTCGCCCCGAATCACGGCCCGTTCGAACACCTGCCTGAGGCTTTCTTTGTGGGGATCGATGAACCGCTCCCGGAACACCTGGCGAAGCTCGGCATCACGGGCCAGCGCCGTGATGAGCCCGATCATGAGCTGGGTATCGAATCGGCTGTCGATGCTGGTGGAACCCTGGGCGATCGCCTCGAGGTCTCCTCGCAAGGATCCTGTGTCGGGTACCGGGCGGGATTCCTTCAGAGAATTCAAGGCGTCGACGATGAGCTCGGCCTTTCCGGACCACCGGCGGTAGATCGTTGTCTTGCTCGCATGGGCCCGCGCCGCCACCGACTCGATGGTGAGACGGTCGTATCCGATTTCGGCCAATAGAGCCAGAGCTGCGTCCCTGAGGGCGACGTCGCGAGAAGCGTCGAGCGGACGACCACCGTGATGTTCGGTCACCTCGACCTTGTCGGCCGTCGTTGGGGGCGCATCTCGTTCCTTTTTCGGCACTTCGGGCCAAGTTCTTAAACGAAACGGTATCGTATCTTTTCATTCGGCTGACATCGACGTCGAGATCGACCAATCCTCCAGGTCAGAGCGGCAATTGCCCGTTCAGTCAGCCAAGCCGGCTCCGCAAGGTCGGCGATTTGGCTCGGACCCACTGAGGCCGTGATCAGCTGTCCATGTGGCCAACGCGTGACGCTCGGAGAAAATTCCTCCAAACCGATCTATTTCTGACTCAGATCACTAGCGAGTCGCCGGGCCCTTTGGTCGGAGGGCTAAGTCGAAGTATCCGCGGCACCTCGTGGCCCGAGCGCCAGTACGGCTTCGTCCACCGACGGGAACAGGTGGGTGCGCCCGATGCGTTCGAGGATGCCGCTGCGGGAGAGATTCTGCGGTGCGCTGGCCACCGCCCGGGCTACGGCCACGGTGACGTGGGTGCTCTCGAGCTCGTCGAGCACCTGCGTCAGGGCCCGAGCGCCGGTGAAATCGATGTCCCCCATGGCCACGGCGTCGAGAACGAGAAGGTGTGGCGGCGGCGAGGCGGCAGCGATGGCGGCATGCACCTGGAGGCGGAAATAGCCGGCGTTGGCGAAGTAGAGGGAGGCGCCGAAGAAGAAGACCACCACCCCGGGCACGACGGCAGCGTCATTGTTGGGATTCCCGACGTCCTCCCAGCTGGTGGTGTTCGGGATGCGGCCGAGCACGAAGGTCGCGGGCCGGGCACTGCGACGGGTGCGGTCGAGGATGGCGAGCCCGACGGCGACAGCGATGCCCTGTTCGACGCCGACGACGGCGACGACGGCCAGGGTCACCAGGGCGAGAGCGAACTCCCACATGGAGAAGTGCAGGATGTGTAACAGGTCCCTGCCGCGGAAGATCCGGGTGGCCACGAAGATGAGGACGGCGGCCAGGGTGGCCAGCGGCACATCGGTGAGAAGCCCGGCAGCGGGGATGAGAGCCACCATGACGACGGCGGCGCCGAGGCCGGCGCCCTGGGTCTTCCCGCCGGTCGACGACACGGCCGCCGTGCGGGCCGGGCTGGCGTTGACGGCGAAGGAGCCGACCAGCCCCGAAAGGATGCTGCCGGCGCCGACGCCAATGAAGTCGCGTCCCACATCGACGTGGTATCCGCCCGGTGCGGCGAATGCGCTGGTGGTGGCGGCCGTCTGGCTCACGACCACCAGGGCCACGACAGCGGCAACGGGAAGGACGTGGCCGAGCGACGACCACGACAGGTGCGTGAGACCCAGATGGGGTGCGGCATGAGCCACCGTGCCGAGGGTGGCGACACCGTGGGCGTGGAGGCCGGCAACGGCCACGACCACGGTCGAGCCGACGAGACCGAAGAGGGCGCCGGGGATACGGCGGTCGATCCGCTCGGCGGTGAGGACCACGGCGAACACAACCAGGCCGATGGCGAGCGTCCATCCGTTCGTGGCACCCACGTGCCGGATCACGTCGGCCACGCGGTGCACGGTGGTCCCGGTCGTTGATGGAAGGCCGAAGAAGTCGGGCAGTTGATGGACGACGATGATGACGGCTACCCCGGCCAGGAAGCCGGAGATGATCGGCGCCGACAGGAACTCGGCGAGCCAGCCGAGACGGAACAGTCGGACCGCCGCGACCGCAACGCCGGACATCACCGCGAGGATTCCGACGAGGTCGCCGTAACGCGCGCTGCCGGTGGAGGCGAATACGCCGAGCCCGGCCGCGAACAGCGGCGCGATCGTGGAATCGGCGCCGACCGAGACCTGCGGGCTCGAGCCCAGCAGCACAAAGACCAGGGTGCCGGCGATGAACGCGTAGAGGCCGGTGATCGGTGGCATCCCCGCCAGCCGCGAGGTCG
>PKWD01000344.1 GCA_003131945.1 Acidimicrobiaceae bacterium | reverse complement strand
CCCTCACCTCGGTCGGGGTCACGGACCCCATGACCGGACTCTCGGCCGTCTTGTGCCCCATGACGACGCTCGCGCCGAGCGACTACGAGACCTGCACGGCCCACTACACGACCACGGTGGCGGACCTGGAAGCCGGTTCCATCTCCAATACCGGCAAGGCCAGCGGAACCTTCGAGTCCACGGTCGTCACCTCGCAGTCGGCGCTCACCATCGTGGCCAAGCCCTGTGGGGCGGGGCTCACCGAGCATGTCCTCACGGCCAGTTCCCGCACCGGGAACTTCACCGGCATCTTCTGCGTGAACGCAGCCGGGACCGGCACCTACACCCAGTACTCGGTGGGGCCGACGGCGACCCAGACGGGGACCGGCACGGCAACGGTCAAGTTCTCGGGCGGCACCACCTGGATTTCCGCCTCGGGCAAGAACCTCGCCCTGTTGGGCCAGAAGACGCCCACGTACAGCACGATCACCGAGACGGCACCGGCTCCCATGAAGACTGGCACCTTCACACTGTCTTAAGTCTCAGCGGGTGGCCCGCATCCTCTGATAGGTCCGGGGGGCGATCGTCCGCAGGATCGGGGCCACAAGGGGCAGCGTGGCGGCATTGATCTCCAGCCGCGGATCGAACATGCGGCGGAGCATCAACGCCGAAACCTGTTCCTCGGTACGCCGGACGGCGCGCGGCGGCATGGGCATCTCCCCCTCTTGCACCGCAGTCAGTCCCATCTCGGTCGGCACCCATCCCGGGTACACGGTGTGGATGAACACCCCGTCAGGCCGGGCGTCGTAGGACAGACTCTCCGTCGCCGCTGACAGGGCCGCCTTGCTGGCCGAGTAGTCGGCTGCCCCCGGGCCCGGGGCCCGACCGTCGTCGGAGCTCATGTTGAGAATGGCGCCGAACCGGCGTGCCCGCATCCCGGGCAGGACGGTCACCATCCCGGCGACCGGAGAGATGAAGTTCACCTCCATGACGCAGCGCAGAGACGCGGCCGTCGTTGGTTCGCTGCGCATGATCCCGCCGATGCCGGCGATGTTGGCCAGGATGTCGATCCGGCCGTGCTCGCTCTCCACCTGTTGCAACACGCCAACGAAGGATGCGGCATCGGACAGATCGCAGACCCGGTAGCCCGACTCCGGACTCTGCCTCCGCATCTCGTCGACCAGGTCCCGCAACCGCTCCTCACGCCGGGCCATTCCGATCACGACGGCCCCGGCCGAGGCCAGGTCCCGCGCCAGACGACGACCGAGGCCTGCGGACGCCCCCGTGACGACGGCGATCATCCCTCGGAAGTCCCGGGCCAACGGTCGGCTCCTCAGCGCCATTTTCGTCACCGTAGCCCTGGACCCTTCACCGGTGATCGAGGTGAGCTACAAGGCTCCCCGGAGGTCGGCCAGGCGCTGGCGGTCGAGGGAGTACCACACCCATTTGCCGCGCCGGTCGCCATGCACCAGGCCGGCTTGGCTGAGAATCTTCAGGTGGTGGGAGACGGTGGGCTGGCTCTTTCCGAGGGGTCCCACCAGCTCGCACACACAGACTTCGCCCTCGGGGGCGGCGGCGAGAATGCTCAGCGCCCGGAGCCGGACGGGGTCGGCCAAGGCGGCGAAGCCCTCGGCCAGCCCGGCCGCCTCGGTCCGGTCGAGCGGCGAGGCCAGCACCGACGGGCGGCACTGCCCGGTGGTCGCTCCGGTCGCTTTTGTGGATCTGGTCGCTGTGGTCGCTCCGGCGGCCTTGGCCATGGCCCCTCCCATTGACAACTCTCTATGCATCGAAGATACTCGATGCATTCACGATTGTCGATAATACCGGAGGCCCATCATGTCCCGAGTCCAGCTCGCCCTCAACGTCACCGACATCGACGAGGCCGTCGCCTTCTACACGAAGCTGTTCGGGGCCGAGCCGGCCAAGCGTCGACCCGGTTACGCCAACTTCGCCCTCACCGAGCCACCGCTCAAGCTGGTCCTCATCGAGAACGAGGCCGGGCGCGGCACCGGGGTGACGGGCGCCCTCAACCACCTCGGGGTGGAGGTTGATTCGACCGAAGAGGTCGAGTCGGCCACCCGCCGACTGTCGGCCGAAGGCCTCGAACCTGACGTGCAGGAGTCGACCACCTGTTGCTACGCCTTGCAGGACAAGGCGTGGGTAAACGACCCTGACGGGGCCCCGTGGGAGGTCTACACGGTCCTGGCCGACGCACCGGATGACTCGGGCCTCGGCTGCTCGACCGAAGGCTGCGCGCCCGATGAGGCGCAGCCGCTCACCACCGGCACCGAGTCCGTCTCCAGCTCATGCTGCTGAGCTGTATGCATCCATAGGTCCTTGCCGTGAACGAAGCTGCGCTGTGGCGCCGACTGGTGGCCGAGTTTCTCGGAAGCGCCTTTTTGGCCGCCGTGGTGATCGGCTCCGGTATCGCCGCCCAACAACTCTCGCCGCACGCCATCGGGTTGGAGCTGTTCGAGAACGCGGCGGCGACNNTTCGCCATCATCTTGATGTTCGGCCCCGTCTCGGGCGGGCACTTCAACCCGGTGGTCTCCTTCGTGGATGCCGCCTTCGGGGGCCTGTCCTGGAGCGAGGCCGCCGCCTACCTTCCCGCCCAGGTGGCCGGTTGCGTGGGCGGAGCGATCGTGGCCAACCTCATGTACTCCAAAGCGGCGGTGACCATCTCCACCCACCGGCGCGCAACGGGCGGACACTTCCTCTCCGAAGTCGTGGCCACCCTGGGCCTGATCCTCGTCATCTTCGCCCTGGCCCGCAGTGATCGCAGCCGTAGCGCCCCGGCCGCCGTCGGTGCCTACATCGGCGCCGCCTACTTCTTCACCAGCTCGACCAGTTTCGCCAACCCCGCCATCGCCGTCGGCCGCATGTTCTCGAACACCTTCGCCGGCATCGCCCCGGCCTCGGTCCCGGTCTTCGTCCTCGCCGAACTCGTCGGCGGGGTTCTGGCTCTCGTGGTCATCAGGCTCCTCTATCCCGGAGTGACAACCGCCGAAGCGTCGGACATCGTCTTTCCCCACCACGGGATCTCCACGCCACCGGTGCGGACGACAACGAGGCTGCCATGACGAGGTTGGCATGACAGAGACTCCGGTCGTTCTGTTTCTCTGCACCCACAACGCCGGCCGCAGCCTGGCGGCCAAGGTGCTGCTCGAGCACTACGCGCAGGGGCGCGTGGCCGTCTTGTCGGCCGGATCGGAGCCGGGCGAGCACGTGAACCCGTCCGTGGTCGCCGTCCTCATCGAACGGGGCCTCGACCCGAGCAGCGAGTTTCCCAAACCCCTCACGGACGAGACGGCCCGGACAGTCGACGTGATCGTCACCATGGGCTGCGGAGACACCTGCCCCGTCTACCCCGGTAAGCGCTATCTCGACTGGGAGCTCGAAGATCCGGCCGGCAAACCGGTCGAGGTAGTCCGGCCCATCGTCGACGAGATCGACCGCCGGGTCCGCGACCTACTGGCCGAGCTGGTCGCTCCTTCTTCGACAGGATGAACGATCCGCCTTTGACAAGATGAAGAGGTGGGCTCAGAGCGCGACATCCGGATCCGCCCCATGGTGGCCGCCGACTGGCCGGAGGTCAGAGCCATCTACGCGGCCGGAATCGCGTCGGGCAAAGCCACCTTCGAGACCGAACCGCCGACCGAGCAGATCTTCACGGCCGGCCATCAGCAGGAACTCTCGCTGGTGGCCGTGGACGACCGGGCCAGGGTCATCGGTTGGGCGGCCGCCGCCCCGGTCAGTGACCGCTGCGTCGACGCCGGCGTCGTCGAGCACAGCGTGTACGTCGCTNNGAGTCGGGCGCCAACTACTCGAAGCTCTCATCGCCGCCAGCGAAGACCGAGGCATCTGGACGATACAAAGTGGGATCTTCCCCGAGAACGTCGCCAGCCTCGCTCTGCACGCCCGCTGCGGATTCCGTGTTGTCGGACGCCGGGAGCGGGTGGGCAAGGTGGGCGACGTGTGGCGCGACGTCGTGATGATCGAACGCAGGAGCGCCAGCGTCGGGACAGAAGGCGCCACCGGCGAAGGCGCCAAGGTCCAGGTCGAGCAACCGGGCACCGGCGCCCTTTAGCGGCGGGCCGCCCGGTGGGTGCCGGTGGGGTGTGACGCCGACGGTTGCAGGTGCTTGATCAGGAAGGCCGCGGTCTGGGCCGCCACCTGAGAGACGCTGGGCGTCATGGTCCCCCCGGCCACCGACAGCAGTCCGTGCTGGGCGTGCTCCACCATGACCAGCGTGGCCGAGTCCCCGGCGGCCCGGAGCCGGTAGTCGAGGCCCATGGACTGATCGGGGGGGACCACGCTGTCCTCGGCTCCCTGGACGATGAGGAAGGGCGGCGCGTCGGGACCGATGTAGCTGTCGGGGCTGGCGGCCACGAGCGCCTTGGTCGACGCTGACCCCGCCGGGCCGGGACCGAATTTCGTGCCGAAGGCCTGGGGTGCATAGGCCTGGATGAAGGGGTCGTCGATCCAGTCCGTCGTCGTCAGGTCGGCCGGGCCGTAGAGGTCGGCTACGGCCTGAACCGAACTCGACTCATCGGCGTAGCGGCCACCGTCGAAGCCGGCCGACGATCCGGCCAGGCCGAGAAGCGACACGATCTGCCCGCCGGCGCTGTCACCCATGGCCCCGATGGCGCCCGGGTCGATGTGGAGGGCGGAGGACTTGGCCCGCAGGAAGCGGATGGCGCAGGAGGCGTCCTCGATCTGGTCCGGCCACCGGAACTTCGGCGCCAGCCGGTAGTCGATGGAGACGAAGACCCAGCCCTTGGCCTCGATGGCCGACGCCACCTGGGCCACCAGGGAACCGGGGGTGATGGTCGAATCGCCTTCCACCCATCCCCCACCGTGGACGTAGACGACGACCGGAACGGGACTCGAGGGCAGAGGGGTCGGCTCGTAGACGTCGAGGGTTTCGGCCACCCCGCCGTTGGCGCAGTAGGTGAGTGTCGTCTTCCCCGAGCCGAGCGGCGCCAGGCCGGCCACGGCGTGGGCGGAGGATCCTCCCAGCGCGTCGGCCAGCACCGGGGGCACGAGCAGGACCGATGAGCCGACGACGACAACCAGGACGGCGGTGACGACACCGACGACCGGCCGGCGCACGCGACGCGGCAGAACNNCGCGACAAAGCACTCCTCCGGTCAAGCCCATCGACAGTGGCCGTCGCGACCTTGAGCGACCTCGGTCGGCGGCCGCCCGAAATCGCAGGTGGCGGCTCCGCCCGGTGCCCTCTAGCCATCGGTAGGTCGGCCCCGCGGCCAGGGGCGACGCTTCTGAGGGTCCGAGAGGTCGTCGGAGCCGGTGGGACGGCGCCAGGGTGGCGATCGGCCTGCCGCTGGCCGCCCTGGCCATGGGGGCCCTGGCGGTGAAGGCGGTCCACGGGGGCCAGACCGTCCAGGACCAGCAGTCGGGGGCGGCGGCGGCGAATGCCAGGCTCGACTTTGCCTACTACCAGTGCATCGACATCCAGGCCCACAGCGTGCTGTCCCCGGGCCGGCCCGTTCTGATCGCCGTCCCCAGCTTCGGTGACTACTTCACCCTCTTGAAGGCCGTCGGCAGCTGGGTCACCTTGGCCGGTCACCCGTCTGCGTCGGCCGTGGACCTCTATCTCGATGACAAGTCGGGCCCGGGCACCTCCCTGGGCACCATCGTCGTGGCCAAGGAGACCCAGCCCGACGGGCGCCGCACGACCCTCCTCGGTTCCGGGGCTTCTGTCCCGGGTAAGGGCCCGCCTCCGGCCCCGCCACTGTGAGAAGAGCCGGCCCACTCGACGCGTCGCCATCGATAGCCATATGACGTGGCGGCCCTGTGACCTGGCCTTGAAGCGGCTGTGACTTTGTCGTGAGGTCCCCATGAGCCTCGTGGCCTACTGGCACGTCCTGCTTCTGGCCGCCCCCGTCGCTCTGGTCGGATGGTTGCTGCTCACCCCGGTACGGCGGGCCGCCGGGATCGGCAACGACTCCTGGGCCTGGGCCGGCCTGCTGGCCGGGGCCGTCGTCGTCCTGGCCGGCTACGTGACCGGGACGGTCGACCTCGCCTCCTGGCTCAGGACCTCGGCCCACCGGGTCACCGAATTCACCGCCCTGGCCGCCTGGTGGATCATCTCCCTCTGGGCCGTGACGGCCGGCGCCTCTCNNCCCTACCGGCGCCGGGACGGCCCGGGCGCCGGTTCAGGCGACGGGCTCGACCAGTTGGTCGAAGGGACCGGGACGGCCGAAGTAGAAACCCTGGGCGAACTCGCATCCCATGGCCCGTAGGGCGACGGCCTGGGCGTGGGTCTCGACGCCCTCGCCGACGATGGAGAGCCGGAGCTCGTGGCCGAGCCCGATGATGCCCCGGACGATGNNTCGACATCGATCACGGGACCTACCCGTTCGTCACCTCCTCGAACCCGATCGCCGGCGCGGCGTGTGTCGGCGCCGGCGTCGGCCCGCGCGACATCGACGAGATCTGGGGCGTCTGCAAGGCCTACACGACGCGCGTCGGCGCGGGGCCGTTCCCGACCGAGCTCGACGACGAGCTCGGCGAAACGGAGGTCGGAGATCTGGCGGGGCGAGACGTTGACCCACATGTGGAAACCCTCGGGCAGGGTCCCCGAGTCCCGCAACCGGGCCAGGTCGGCCAGGGCATGGTCGAGGATCCAGCGCCCCATCGAACCGGTGAGGCCCACCTTCTCGGCCACCCCTAAGAACTCGAGGGGGGCCACCACGCCGTGGCCGGGCCGGTTCCACCGCACCAGGGCCTCGGCCCCCACGATCCCGCCGGACTGGAGGTCGATGACCGGCTGGTACTCGAGGACGAGCTCGTTCTGCTCCATGGCCACCCGCAGTCCCTGCTCGATCTCGTGACGCGAGGCGGCCCGGGCCCGCATGGTCTCGTCGAAGAGCTTCCAGGTGGCCTTGCCCTCGTCCTTGGCCCCGTACATGGCGAGGTCGGCGTCACGCAGCAGCTCGTCGGCCGTGGCCATGAGATCACCGTCCCCGGTGACGACGATGCCGATGGAGGCCGTGAGCCGGTGCTCGGTGGAGCCGATCACAACCGGCCGGGACAGCTCGGCCAGCATGACCTCGGCCATCCGGAAGGCCACGTCGACCGAGTCCACGTCGGGGCAGACGACCACGAACTCGTCACCGCCGAAACGGGCGATGGTGTCGGTGCGCCGCCGGGCCTCGGCCAGCCGGTTGGCCAGCTCCCGCAGGGCCAGGTCCCCGACATGGTGGCCGAAGAGGTCGTTGACAGCTTTGAAGCCGTCGAGGTCGATGANNGGCAGCCCGGTGAGCGGGTCGTAGAGGGCCTGGTTCTGGCTGAGCCGCTCGAGCCGGGTGGTGAGGTTCCGGTTCTCGGCCACCAGGGCCCCGTGGGCCAGTCCCCGGCGGACGGCCTCGATGAANNGAGGTAGCCGTCGACCTGCCCGACGGCCGCCATGGCACTTTCGAGAGACGCCTGGCCGGTGAGGAGGAGGATCGGCAAGGTGGGGTCCCGCTCCTTGAAGGCCTGGGCCAGCTCCAGGCCGTTTCGGTCCGGGAGCAGGTAATCGATGACCACCAGGGCCGGAGCGTGATCGGCGTGGTCGGCGAGGGCCTGCTCGGCGCTGGCCGCCCCGATGGCGGCGATCCCGGCCCCGGCCAGCACAGCCAGGAGAGAAGCCCTGGTGGAGACGTCGTCGTCGACCACGAGGACGGTTTCTCCCGCCGCTGCTCCCTCCTCCATCCCCGCACCCCGTCTCGCCCCGCCTGGCGGCCCACCGTTCGTCAATTCAGCTTCTATCACTCCACGCGCGAAGTCAATTGACCAAACCGTCACGTTGGGTCGTTATTTGGGCGCATCTCCGCCCGGACCGACGTGGGAAAACGCACAGGGAGACGAGACGAACTCACTATCGGTGACCGGTATCCCGGGAGCCGCCGGTTTACCCAACGGTAACGTGACGGGCCTCCGGCACCGTGTCACCCTGGGGTCCAGACCCGGCAGTTTCCAGCGCCGGGCCGGAGAGGAGCCCGAGTGCTGGCCTTCACCTNNCCTTCCCGGGCCAGGGATCGCAGCGACAGGGGATGGGCCGTCCCTGGCTCGACCACCCCTCCTGGGAGGTCGTCGACGAGGCCTCGGCCGTGGCCGGACGGGACGTGGCCCGGCTCCTGCTCGAGGCCGACGCCGACGAGCTCACCCTCACGGCCAACGCCCAGCTGGCCACCTACGTCATGAGCCTGGTGGTCCTCGACGCCATCGAGCGGGTCGGCATCGAGCCGACGGCCTGCGCCGGCCACAGCCTGGGCGAGTACACGGCCCTCACCGCCTCCGGGGCCCTCGGATTCGAGGACGGGGTCCGGCTGGTGGTCGAACGCTCCGAAGCCATGCACCACGCGGCCGAGGAGAGGCCGGGGACGATGGCCGCTGTCCTCGGGGCCGACGACGACGCCGTCGAGGCCGCCTGTCAGCGGGCCGAGGGCGANNGTCTGGGTGGCCAACTACAACGCCCCCGGCCAGGTCGTGATCGCCGGTACCGCCGAGGCCGTGATCCTGGCCGGGACGATCGCCAAGGAGCTCGGGGCCCGCCGGGTCATGCCCTTCCCGGTGGCCGGGGCCTTCCACACCGCCCTCATGGCCCCGGCCCGGTCCCGGCTGCGCAAGGCCCTGGCCGACGCCCCCTTCGTGGCGCCGGAGATACCGGTGGTGGCCAACGTCGACGCCCGGGTCCACCCCGGTCCGAGCGAATGGCCGGGCCTCCTCTCGGCCCAGCTCTGCAGCCCGGTCCGCTGGTGCCAGTCCATGGCCACCCTGGGCGAGCTGGGGACGACCCAGGTGGTCGAGGTCGGCCCCGGCGGGGTCCTCACCGGCCTGGCCCGCCGCACCCTGCCCGAGGCCCAGGCCCTCTCGGTCGCCTCCCCCGACGACCTCGCCGTCCTCGTCGACACCCTGTCGGGCTCCGAGACCTGGCACGCCTACGCGGCCGAGCATCAGGGCGAGCACCTCTACACCTCCGAGCGCGTCGTCGTCTCCCCCGCCGCCGGCGTCTTCACCCCCGATCCCGGCCTCCCGGCCCCGGCGCCGGGCGCCGTGGCGGTGGCGTCGTCGTCGGTGTCACCGGCGTCGTCGGTGTCGCCCGGGTCGCCGGAGTCGCCCGGCCCCGTCGTAGTCGCCGTCGGGGCCCTGCTCGGCCGGGTCGGCGACAACGAGGTCCGGACCCCCTTCGCCGGTCAGGTCGTCGGCTTCATGGCCCACGCCGGCGAACGGGTCATGGCCGGTCAGCCCCTGGCCTGGCTCCGGGTCTCCACGGTCGGGACCTGACGTCTCTGTGACACATGGTGTGACAGGACAAATGGTGTGACGGGGACAGACGGTGTGACGGGGCGCGTCGTCCTCGTGACGGGCGGGTCCCGGGGCATCGGCCTGGCCTGCGCCCGGCGCTTCCAGGCCCTCGGTGACCGGGTGGCCGTCACCTACCGGACGGCCCCGCCGCCCGAACTGAAGGGCGCCGCCCCGCAGGACGCACCTCTCTTTCCCGTCGCCTGCGACGTCACCGAGGCGAGCCAGGTCGAAGCCGCCTTCGGTCAGGTCGAGGCCGCCTTCGGCCCGGTCGNNCACATGCTCCTGCTGCGGATGGGCGAGGACGACTGGGGCCAGGTCATCGACACCAACCTGTCCGGCGTCTACCGGACCGTGCGCCGGGCCCTCAAGCCCATGGTCCGGGCCCACCGGGGCCGGATCGTGATCGTCTCCTCGGTGGTCGGCTTCCTCGGCTCGGCCGGGCAGGTGAACTACGCCGCGGCCAAGGCCGGCCTCGTCGGCCTGGCCCGGTCGCTGGCGCGCGAGGTCGGTAGCCGTGGAATCACTGTCAACGTCATCGCGCCGGGGATGGTCGACACCGATATGATCGCCACCCTGGGAGATCAGCGGGTGGAGCAGCTCCGGTCCATGGTGCCGCTCGGGCGTGCCGCCACTCCGGACGAGGTGGCGGGGGTGGTGGTCTTTCTGTCCTCCGACGACGCCGCCTACGTGACGGGTGCGGTCCTGCCCGTCGACGGCGGACTGGCCATGGGGCTGTGAGTCCACATCACCGAAATGACATCACCGGATGACATAACCGGAATGACGCAAGGAGGACACCTGTGACCGACGACGCCACCTTCGACAAGTTCAGGGCCTGCACCGTCGAGGTGCTCCAGGTCCCCGAGGACAAGGTCGTCCTCGAGGCGCGCTTCGGCGACGATCTCGACGCCGACAGCCTCGATCTGGTGGAGTTGGTCATGGCCCTCGAAGAGGCTTTCGAGGTCACGGTCGAAGAGGCCGAGCTCGAGGACATCGAGACGGTCGGACAGGCCTACACCCTCATCGCCAACAAACTCTGATGTTTCTGGGCATCGGGCCCGAGGGCCCCGTGCGCGGGCGGCGTGTCGTCATCACCGGCATGGGTGTGTTGGCCTGCTGCGGCACGGGCCTCGACGACTTCTGGGACGGGCTCAACCGACCGGGCATGGAGGGCGAGCACCGGGTGCCCGACTTCGACCCTTCGGCCTGGTTCGGCCCGAAGGACGCCCGGCGCGTCGACCGCTTCGCCCAGTTCTCGGTGGCCGCCGCCGACATGGCCATGACCGACGCCGCCGCGGCCGGCGACATCGGCGCCGATCCCGACCGGTCCGGTGTCATCTTCGGCACCGGCATCGGCGGTCTCGAAACCCTCGAGCAGCAGATCGCCGTCTATCTCGAGAAGGGAGCCCGGCGGATATCGCCCTTCCTCATCCCCATGATCATGGCCAACGCCGGGGCGGCCCACGTCTCCATGCGGGCCGGCTGGCGGGGCCCCTGCGAGACGATCACCACCGCCTGCGCGGCCGGCACCCATGCCGTGGCCGGGGCGGCCCGGCTGGTGTCGAGCGGCCGCTGCGACGTGGCTATCGGCGGTGGGGCCGAGGCGGCCATGACGCCTGTCGGGATCGGGGCCTTCACCAACATGACCGCGCTGTCGTCGAGCGGCGTGTCCCGACCCTTCGACGCCCGCCGCGACGGTTTCATCGTGGCCGAGGGAGCCGGGGCCCTCGTGCTCGAGAGCCTCGACCACGCCCAGCGCCGGGGGGCCCGCATCTACGGCGAGATCCTCGGCGCCGGCTCGACGGCCGACGCCCACCACATCACCGCCCCCGGCCCCGGCGGCAGCGGCGCCGCCGCCTGCATGGAGCTGGCCCTGGCCGACGCCGG
>PKWD01000192.1 GCA_003131945.1 Acidimicrobiaceae bacterium | reverse complement strand
CCAACGCCATCATGAACAACGGTGAGGCCTGTATCGCCCAGACCCGCATCCTGGCGCCACGCGACCGTTACCAGGAGGTCGTGGACGCCGTGGTCGAAAAGGTTGCGGCCATGAAGGTGGGGGATCCTCTGGACCCGACCGTCGAGGTCGGCCCGCTCGTGGCCGAGCGCCAGCGTGACCGGGTCGAGGGGTACTTCAAGATCGGCCAGGACGAAGGAGCCAAGATCGCCCTCGGCGGCGGCCGGCCGGCCGACATGGGCAAGGGCTGGTTCGTCGACCCCACCGTCTTCGTGAACGTGGACAACTCGATGCGCATCGCCCAGGAGGANNGTCCTCGCCATCATCCCCTACGACGGCAGTGACGATCAGGCCGTCTCCATCGCCAACGACTCCCACTACGGCCTGTGCGGGTCGGTGTGGACGGGGGACTCCGAGCGGGGTCTCAAGGTGGCCCGCGGCGTCCGCACCGGCACCTACATGCTGAACAGCCCGGTCCCCGTCGACTTCTCCACCCCCTTCGGGGGTTTCAAAGAGTCGGGCATGGGCCGCGAGTTCGGTCCCGACGGCCTCGAGCTGTTCCTCGAGAAGAAGTCGATCAACCTGCCGGCGGGATTCTCCCCTCAGGTCTGAGCCCCGGGCACCTTCGGCCTTTTGTCACCCTTGGGCCGTGTCGCCCGGGGCGGCCGGCAGGGTGGTGGCCGATCCGGCCGGGAGCGCGGGCCCGCCCGTCTGGGCCGCGGCGCACTGGGCCTGAAGGGCTGGCATGAGATTGGCCTCAGGCAGTCGTGATGTCTCGGCCAGGGTGGCCATGAGCGCCTGCCACTGGGGTGCCTCACCGGCGGCCTCGGTGGCCAGAGGCGACGCGTTCTCGAGCTGGGTTTCCGCTCGAGCAAGGTCGCGCGCCGCCAGCTTGGGGTCGGGTTCTCTCTGTGACTCCCGGTAGAGCACGAGCGACACGGAGACGTCGTGACACGCCTGATGGACGAGGCCGAGAGCGGCGGCGTCGGCGCAACTTGTCAGGCCGAGGCCGAGGGCCACGGTGACACCGATGGCTGCACAGACTCCCAGGCGGCGTCGGCTTCCCGATGGGACCGCACGCCGGAACTCCGGTCGAGCGGACCCACGCCACGTCATCCGTCAAGCCACCCGGGGGCCGCGTCGAGCAGGAACCGGCTGACGGCCAGGCTGCGGTCGAAGACCTCGCACAGCAACTCTTCGCCACCGAGGATGCGGGCCAGGGACACCGGATAGCGGGCCAGGATCGACAAACGCCGGTCCGGAGCATCGGTGGCCGAGGCGAAGGAGTCGATGGCCGATACCTCGAGCGGCAGGTCGATCCCGCCCACCCCGGCCAGGTCGATGGCCAGGCGCAGGAGGTCGGGACCATGGGGGAGGGGCGGCAGGCCCCAGGTGAAGGTGAGAGGGAAGTGGAACTTGTCCGGAGGCTCCACATCCTCGGGCAGGTCGATCACGGCGTCTTCGAAAGAGAGCAACGTGCGGGGATCGACCTCGAGCGCCAGGTGGAGATCGAGCGGTCCCCCGCAGCCTTCCTCGGGGTGCAGGTCGACTTCCCACACCTGTCGCAACGAATAGGTCTCGACGAAGTGGCGCTCGTCATGGACATGGAAACCGTGGTCGACCGAATGGTCCTTCAGGTCAGCCACGTATCCGGCGACGTCGATGACGGCCACAATCGGGGAAGCCTACCGGGTGTGAAGCGAGGTCCGACCGGACTTTGCGGGCGGTCCATTAGGGTCGGTTCGTGGACGACGACTCGCTGCTGGCCATCTGCCACCGGGTCGCCGACGTCGTCCCCGGCGCCCTCCGAGACGTCGAGGACCTGACGGCGGCGGGGACCCGTCCGGGGCAGTACGCACTCGATCTGGCGGCTGACCGTGTCGTGCTCGACGTCCTCGAGGACGCCGGGTTGGGAGTCCTGTCGGAGGAGAGCGGTCTCCATCGCCCGGACTCAGAGTTCATCGCCGTGGTCGATCCGGTCGACGGGTCCACCAACGCCTCTCGAGGAATCCCGTGGTACGCCACGAGCGTCTGCGTTCTCGACAAGGTCGGCCCCCGAGCCGCCGTGGTGGCCAACCTGGCCACTGGCGTGCGCTACTACGCCGTGCGCGGCGGGGGTGCATGGCGCGATTCCACCCGCATCGCCCCATCGGGCTGCACCGAGATGCGACGCGCCGTGGTGGCGCTCTCGGGGTACCCGCGACGGCATCTGGGTTGGGCGCAGTTCCGTGCCCTCGGCTCTGCTGCCCTCGAGATGTGCGCCGTGGCTGACGGCATGATCGACGTGTTCTCGGTCGGTGGACGCGCCCATCTGGCGCCGTGGGACTACCTGGGCGCCATGCTCCTGTGCACCGAGGCCGGCGCCACCGTCGTCGATCTCGACGGACGCGCACTTGTCACCGC
This sequence comes from Acidimicrobiaceae bacterium, assembly GCA_003131945.1. Next base: position 311 of record PKWD01000192.1, on the reverse strand, counting down.
TGAGTTCGACGCACGGCGCGCTGTCGCCGCCGCCGCCACACCGGCACTCATGGCTGAATTGCAGCGGGCCTCCCCNNGTTGCTGTGGCCAGCCGCCGTCGGATTCGTCGCGTCGAAGCGCCGCGTCGCACTCGTCTGTCACATTGGCGGGCGGATGGCGAGCCCAAGACCCGGTATCGCTCAGAGTCCGATGCCAACCGCGCCTGCCTGCAGGCCCGGTTGGAGCACGGCGTTGACCTGCACCCCTATCTCTGCGAGTTCTGCGGGGGCTGGCATCTCGGAAATTCGTGAGCGCCCAGCCACAATCCCCGA
>PKWD01000186.1 GCA_003131945.1 Acidimicrobiaceae bacterium | reverse complement strand
AACACGTCGATGATGCGGTCGATGGCCTGGGGGGCGTCGTTGGTGTGCAAGGTGGCGAAGACCAGGTGCCCGGTCTCGGCGATGGTCAGGGTCGTGGAGATGCTCTCGAGGTCGCGCATCTCACCCACGAGCACCACGTCAGGGTCCTCGCGCAGTGCCGAGCGCAGCGCCCGGGGGAAGGATTCCGTGTCATTGCCGACTTCGCGCTGGCTGACCGCCGACCGGTGGTTGCCGTGCACGTACTCGATGGGGTCTTCGATGGTGACGATGTGGCAAGCGCGCCGGCGATTGATGTAGTCGATCATGGCCGCCAGGGTGGTCGACTTCCCTGACCCGGTCGGTCCGGTGACGATCACGAGACCCATGGGCAGGTTGACGAGGCGCTCGACGGCCGGCGGAATGCCGAGTTCGTCAAAGCCGGGGATCTCGTAGGGGATGACTCGCAAGGCCAATGCGCAGGTGTCGCGCTGGTGGAAGGCGTTGCATCGCAGACGGGCCTGATTGCGCCAACTGAAGGCGAAGTCGATCTCACGCTCCTCTTTGAACTTCACGACGAGATCGTCGCCCATCACCGCCAGGATGATGCGCTCGGCCCGGGCGACAGTCAGCGGCTCCTCGCCCTTGACGGGTTGGATCTGACCATCGATGCGCGCCAGTGGCGGAGCGCCGGCCGTGAGCAACAGGTCGGTGCCGTTGGTGGCCCACAACTCTTCGAGCCAGGGCTCGATCTCGTCGATGATGCGGATGGCACCTTCGGGTGGCATCACATGCCTCCTAGCGGAGAGCCGACAGGCGGCCCGCCGGCGAGCTCGGCGAATGCTTCGCCTGCCACCTTCTCACACGCGTTCACCAACTCACCGCCTTGCTCGACCGTCACCGCCGCCCACGGCCCGAAGGGGCGGTCGGGCGCAACACCGCCGGCCACCAGCGGAATACCGTGCCGCAACGCGCAGATAACCCCGACTTCGCCCGGGGCCATCGTGTCGAGGGGACGGGCCCGAACCGTGGCGACCACGGAGAAGCCCACGTCGAGCGGACATGTGCGCCCCTCGATCAGAGCGTTGCAGGGGAACGCGGGCTCGCCCGGTTCGTGGCAACGCAACACGCCGAAACCGGCCTCTTCCAGGGCGGACGCCGACTGTTCGATGGCCCAGTCGTCGGTGCCCACCACCAGCACGCGCGGCGCGCCGGACCCCTCAGGAACGTCGGACAGAGTCGACGAATCGCCCGTCCGGACGCGCTGCGCCCCCGTTTTCCAGTTCACCCCTGAACCCCCACAGGCACGAGTGTGCAACGCCCAATCCACTTCCAGCGCTACGGCAGATCAACGCCAACCCAACAATCCTGCTCATTGGGTGGTATCCGGGATGGATGAGACTCAGGCCGTCAGGTAACTTTCAAATTCTGACTACATCCCCTTCACAAATGTTGGTCAACACCACTACGGTCGGTGGCCGTGGCACTCATTAAAGTGACAACGCAAGGGGGGCAGCCGTGAGGGCAGAAACGACGACGCCGGTTTCACAAAGGAACACCGGTCGAGCGTGTGGACGCCTGCTCGTGGTCGACGACGACCCCGAGGTGCGAGGCCTCCTGGTCCGGCTCCTCGAGTCCGAGGGCTACCAGGTGGAGGAAGCAGCCACAGGGGCCGAGGCGACGACGGCGCTGTCGGGGCGGTCCCCCGATCTGGTCATCCTCGACGTCATGCTCACCACCGAAGACGGATTCGACGTCCTCGCCGCCATCCGCCGCACGAGCAACGTGCCGGTCATCCTCGTGACCGCCCGCGGCCGGGAGTCGGACCGTGTGCTCGGGCTCAAGCTGGGGGCCGACGACTATGTGGTGAAGCCGTTCTCCCCCGCCGAGCTCGCCGCCCGCGTGGGAACGGTGCTGCGCCGAGTGGGCCAGCGGCCCGCGACCACGACGGTGGCCCTCGACTTCGGTGACTTGGCCATCGACATCATGGCCCGCGAGGTCAAGCTTTCCGAAGAGTTGGTGGAGACGACGGCCAAGGAATTCGACCTCCTGGCCTTCCTGGCCAGCTCGCCCCGGCAGGTCTTCACCCGCGAGCAGCTGCTGGCCCAGGTGTGGGGATCCTCGTCGGCCTGGCAGGACGCCGGCACCGTGACCGAGCACGTCCGGCGCATCAGGCGCAAGATCGAGAAGGATCCGGATCACCCCCGCTGGGTCCGCACGGTCCGGGGCGTCGGATACCGCTTCGAGCCTTGATCCACTCCTGACCTTCCCGGTAAGGGACTTGCCGGTCAGGACCAGACGGCCCGGTTGGGCCGGCTGCGCCAATCTCCGCCCGCCGCCACCCCCTCAGGACCGCGCGCCTGGCTTCGGTCGAGAGCCTGGCGGACGCGGTGCCCGAGCTGATCGGGTGTGAACGGCTTGGGCAGCAGGTCGGCGTCTTCGGCCATGGTGTTGCGGCCGACCGATCCCTCGTCGAGGTGACCCGAGACGAATAACACGGGCATGAGCGGCCACAGCTCATTGACCCGGACGGCGAGCTCGATCCCGCTCATCCCGGGCATGACCACATCAGTCACGAGCAGATCGATGCGGCCGTCGAGGGAGCGGGCCACCTCGAGGGCCTCGGTCCCTTCGGAAGCGACGACCACGGCATAGCCGCGCCGGTCGAGCTCGCGCACGGCCAGGCGACGCAACTCTTCTTCGTCCTCCACGAGAAGGATCACCTCGTCGCCTCTATCGAGGTCGGTCGAGGGTTTCTGTACCTCGGCTTCGAGCTCCGCCTCGGCGGCGGGGAACCACAGGGTGAACGTGGTACCGCTTCCTAATGTGGACTCCACCGTGATGTGGCCGCCGGCCTGGGTCACCATGGCATGAACGGCGGCCAGACCGAGGCCGGTGCCACGGGCCAGACCCTTGGTGGTGAAGAACGGTTCGAAGATGCGGGCCCTGGTGGCGCCGTCCATGCCGATGCCGGTATCGGTGACCTCGAAGGCGACGACGGCCGGCGCTTGGCTGAGCACCGGATGCTCGCTGC
>PKWD01000091.1:9051-16765 GCA_003131945.1 Acidimicrobiaceae bacterium | reverse complement strand
CCGTGCGCGGCGTGGGCTTCCGCTTCGACGCCGATGGACGGGGCGCCCCCGATTACTCCTGAGCGCCGGCGCCAGCGGCGCCCGGGCCTTCAGGCGGTCGAGCGGTGCCGGGCCGACCACTCCTCGGCCAGCAGGGCGAAGTCGAGCTCGTCGCTCCACTCTCCTTTGAACCACTCGTTCTCCACCAGGTGCGCCTCCCGGCGCATCCCGAGCCTGATGGCCAGCGCGGCCGAACGGCGGTTGCGGGCGTCGACCCGGGCCGTGACGCGGTGCAGGCCGAGATGGTCGAAGGCCAGATGCAGCAGCGTGTGCACGGCCTCGGTGGCGTAGCCGTGGCCGGCGAACTCCGGGTTGATCACATAGCCGATCTCGCCGCTGCGGTGCTCGAGGCTGTGCCAGGCCAGCAGTACGTCGCCCACCAGCTCGCCGCTGTCCACCAGCTCGACGCCCAGTGTCAGGCTCTGGCCTTCGGCGTCGAGGGCGGTGCGCGCCCACGCCTCTGCGAGGCGCTCGATGACGTGGTGCTCTCCCATTGGTTCGAAGGGCACAAAACGACAGACGTCGGGCCGGCCCCGGTAGGCGACAAGGGCGGCGACATCGCCGGCGCCGAGCGGTCGCAGGGCCAACCGGTGCGACAGGACGGGGTAGACGGGGCGCAGCTCCATGGCGCCATGCTCCCAGCATCGTTTGCCTGCGCTCAACCAGCGGGGCTGGGCCACGGCGGCCCCTCGTTGGGCAGGTGCGTCAGGAGGCGTGTCCGGCCTCGCCCCGNNCGGTCGAACAGGACGTCGAGGTGTTCGCCGCGCAGCGCGGCGAAGACGTTGGGGCCCCAACGCTCGGCCCCGACCAGAGGCTGCGGGAGGTTGTCGGGGGAGAACCAACCCACGTCGGACGTTTCGAGGGGGTGGGCCTGCAGCTCGCCGCCCACGGCCCGACAGTGGAACACGAGCGAGTAGAGCGGGACGCGGGTGAAGCCGAGGCGCAGGCCGTCGAGGACGGCGATGAGCCGGACGACTTCGGCTTCGATGCCGGTCTCCTCGAGGACCTCCTTCACCACCACCTCGGCCGCCGAATAGCCGACATCGGCCCAGCCGGTGGGGTAGAGCCAGACGCCGGAGTCGGCGCGCTTCACGAGCAGGAGCTCACCCTTGTCGTTGCCCACGGCGGCGCCCACGGCCACCTTGGGGGTGACGTACCCGGGGACGCCCTGTCCCACGGCGCGCATCCACTCCTCGACGAGATGGTCGGCGTCCTCGACGCCCTCGGACCCCGACACGGCGGCCACGGCGATGTCGGCGGCCACGTGCAGGACCTCCTCGAAGCGCTCCTTCTCGTAGAGGCTCTGGGTGAAGCCGAGACCGGTCCGTGCGATGGCCGCCAGGCTCTCGCTCCAGCGCAGAAGCTGCCGCGGGGAGACCGGATGATCCACGCAGGCACGCTAGCCCAGGCGCCAGGCCGTCCCCGAGCCCGGCCCGAGCCCCGGTACGGCGCCTCGTGGGCCACAATGGAACATGTCCGTGAACGCCGACTGCAAGCACTACATCATGCAGACGACGGCGCGCGGCGACAAGCTCGAACGTTGCCGCATGGACGCCAATGAGAACATCCCCTTCGCCTGCCCCGAGGGCTGCGTCTTCTACGAGCCCCGCAAGGTGTCGTCGGCCGGGTGGCACGTGGCCCAGCGCCGTCCCGAGGACCCGCCCCGGCGCTGACGGGCGCGGCGCGCGGCGGCCGGGGCGTGGCAGCATCCGGTGGTGGACCTCGCCGCACTCCGGGCCGCCGGTCTCTACGATCCTGATTCGCCCACGGCGGCCGACCGGCTGGCGCTGCTCGAGTACCTCGACGGGCTCGGCGCCACGGTGGCGCAGATGGCCGAAGCCGATGCCGACGACGTGCTCTACGCCCTCAGCTCGTACATGGCCGCCTTCGGGCCGGTGGAGCGGATCTCCATCGGTGAGGTGGCGGCGCGGTCGGGGCGGACAGTCGACTGGGTCCGCCGGCTGCTTTTGGCCCAGGGTCTTCCCGTCGACCACGCCACGCTCCTGCCCGCCTACGCCGTCGACGACGCCGCTGATTTCGAGCTCGGCATGTCGTTGTTCGGCGAGGAGGCGACGCTGGCGTTCACCCGCGTCATGGGGGCGTCGGTGGCCCGGATCGTGGACGCGGCGATCAGCCTCTTCTACGGCGAGCTGAGCCCGACGTCGGCCAGCCATGGCACCGAGCTCGAACGGGCCCGGACCAACGAGCGCGCCGGCGCCGTGTTCGCCGTGCTGCCGTCGGTCGTCACCCATCTCCTCGAGCAGTACTTCCGCCTGAACAGCGTGGCGGCGTCGTCGGCGCGCGGCGACGCCGGGGGACAGACCGCCACCGTGGGCATCGGCTTCGTCGACCTGGTGGGCTCGACCGAATGGGCCGAGCACCTGAGCTTGAAGGACCACGCGCTGGCCCTGTCGCGGTTCGAGTCGGCCGCCTGGGACATCGCCACCGAGCACGGTGGACGGGTGGTGAAGCTGATTGGGGACGAGGCGATGATCGTGGCGGCGTCGGCCGAGACGGTGTGCCGGATAGCGGTTTCGTTGTGCGCCGCGGTGGAGGCCGAACCGACGCTCCCCGGTGCCCGTGCCTGTGTCGGGTTCGGCGACGTCACCGCCCGGGGCGGTGACTACGTCGGTCCCCTCGTCAACCTGGTGGCCCGATCGGTCAAGGTGGCACGCGAGGGTTCCGTCGTGGTGACGGCGGACGTATGCGACCGTCTGGCCAACAGCGGGTCCTGGCGCGTCACCGACATCGGCACCCACGCGCTGCGCGGCATCGAGGAGCCGACGCCGCTCTTCGCCCTGGCGAGGGTCTGACACGCCCCTAGCCGGCGCCGGGTGTTTCCGGAGGGCAACGGCTTCACGGTGCGAGCAGTTTGGCGAAGGCGGCCCACACCTCGTCGGTGGCTCGGGCCGAGCCGGGGGACAGGGCGCCGAGCCCCATGAAACCGTGGACGAGGCCGGGGAAGTCGAGGTGCTCGACGGGGACCCCGGCGTCGGCCAGGGCCTCGGCGTAGGCGCGTCCCTCGTCGTGCAGGGGATCGAACTCGGCCGTGGCCACCACGGCCGGCGGCAGCCCGGCCAGGTCGTTCAATAACGGGCTGGCCCCGGGGTCGGCCGGGTCGTGGTCGCCGAGGTACTGGGCGGTGAACCAGCGGATGGCGTCGGCGGTGAGCAGGTAGCCCTCGCCGTTGGCGTCGAAGGAGGGGCGGAAGGTGGAGAAGTCGGTGGCCGGGTACACGAGGGCCTGGGCGGCGATGGCCGGTCCTGCGCCGTTGCGGGCCCGGAGCACCACCGAGGCGGCCAGGTTGCCCCCGGCGCTGTCCCCGGCCACGCCGAGGCGCCCGGGGTCACCGCCGATCTCGGTGGCGTGGGCGGCGACCCAGGCCAGGGCGGTCTCGCAGTCGTCGAGGGCGGCCGGGAACCGGTGCTCGGGGGCGAGGCGGTAGTCGACGCTCACCACCATGGCCCCGGTGCGGCGGGAGAGGATCCGGCACGACCCGTCATGGGTGTCGATGTCGCCGATGACCCAGCCGCCGCCGTGGAAGAAGGCGACGAGCGGCGCTGTCGCCGGGCCCGGGGGCCGGTAGATGCGGATGCGGATGGGTCCGGCCGGCCCGGGGATCGACCGGTCCTCGGCGTCTTCGGCCGGTGCGCCGGCGGCGGCGACGTCGAGGGCGCCGAGGCTGGCCCGGAAGAGCTCGCGAAAGGCGTCGGGTGTGAGCTCGGAGAAGTCGATGGGTCCGGCCTCGGCCATCTGGTCGAGGATCACCTGGGTGGCGGGTTCGACCGGCATGAGGCCTCCTCAGGTCCCGGGTGCGCTGTCCGATACGGGTGCCCTGTCCGATACGGGTGCCCTGTCCGATACGGGTGCGCTGTCGGATACGGGTGCACGCAGGCGGACCCAGTCCTCGTAATGGTAGAGCGACTTGTATCCCATCGACCGGTAGACGGGTTCACCCATGGCCGAGGCCTGGAGGGTGACGGCGGTCGCCCCCCGATCGAAGGCGGTGTTGGTCACGGCCGCCGTCACGGCCCGTCCGAGTCCGGACCGACGGGCCTTCTCGACGGTGCCCACCCAGTAGAGGCCGGCGATCCCGTGGCTGAGCAGAGTCATCGCCGCGGCGAGAGGTTCGTCACCGTCGTAGGCCACCACGGCGACGAGGTGGGGGGCGGCCAACACGCGCTGGGGCAGGCTGAGGAGTTGGGCCGCTGTTTCTGTGGGCATGCCGTAGGTGCTGTAGGCGGCACCGGTCACGGTGGCGAAGTCGGCCACCCCGCCGACGGTGGTGACGCGGCGGATCTCGATGGCCTTCAGATCATGCTCGGCCACGGGTGCGGTGCAGATCATCTCGGGAGCGGGCTCGCCGACGGTCACGAGACCCTCGGCCTCGCAGGCGCGCCGCAGGTCGTCGTCAGCCCGAAGGTCGCGGACCATGACCGTGTAGCCGCGCCGGCGGGCACCGAAGAAGGCGTCGGCCCGGGCGATGACGTCGGCCGGGGGCGCCGTGTCGTCGCTGCGGAAGGCACCGTTGCAGACGACGGGCAACAACGAACCGGTGGCGAACAGGACGATCCCGTCGCTCTCCTCGAGCGCCCCCCCGATGCCCCACCGGGTCGACTCGCGCGACAGCTCGATGAGATTCAGGTGGCCGAGAAGGCCGATGTCGGTCACACGGCCTCGCCGCTGGTGGCCTCGAGCTCGGTGGGGTCGGACACGGGCCGTCGGTTGGTCCCCGACCCGTGACCGCCGTGTTGCCAGAAGTCGAGAACGGTCTCGGCGTTCATCTTTCCGGCGGCGATGAGAGCCTCGGTGCCGGAGAAGTCGTCGTAGCGGGAGACGGGATCGGAGTCGACGGAGAAGACGATCACCTCGACACCGGGCGGAAGGCGTTCGAGCTCGCGGGCGAACTTGGCGTGGATGGCGATGAAGAAGGCGGTGAGGACGGCCTCGATCGGGCGCCGGTAGCGATGGGGGGTGTAACGCAGGGGGCCGCAGAGAAAGACGAAGATGCGCTCGGCCCCGTGGGCCATGGCCCGGCCGATGGGGACGTTGTCGACCACGCCGCCGTCGATGAAGACCTCGGTGCCGATCTCGACGGGAGGGAGCAGTGACGGCAGGGCGGCAGAGGCGAGGATGGCCTCGACGGCGGGCCCGTAGGTGAACCACTGGGTGCGGCCGTCGATGAGGGAGGTGGCCACCACCTCGAGGTGGACGGGTGCCTCCTCGATCCGTTCGAAGGTCAGTCCGCCCTCGATGAGCCGGCGCAGTCCGTCGTTCGAATGGACGGCCTCGCGTTGTTGGAGGAACCGCATGGTGGCGGGGATCCGGCCCTGGGGGAAGACGTCGGCACTGGTGGCGTTGCGCCAGAGCGTGGCCATGCGCTCGACGCCGGCCGGGGTGGGGTCGCCGGCGAAGCCGGCGGCGTTGATGGCGCCGACCGAGGCGCCGTAGACGTCGTCGGCCGTGATGCCCCGCTCGAGCAGGGCCTGGAGCATCCCTATCTGGGCGGCGCCCCGGGCCCCGCCGCCGGCGAAGACGAAGGCGGTGCGGGGTTTGCGCCAGCGGGCGTTCAGATGCCGGGGCCGGGTCCACCGGCGCCGGGGGGTGCCGGGCCCGGGGAAGACGCCACCGGGCAGGGGCACGGCGCGCATCGGGGACTCGACGGGCTGCTCCGACAGCGGCGGGGGCTGCTCGTCGGTCATGGTTCTCTGTCACCCCCGGTCCCGCCGGTGCCCTCCTGGCGGGCGACGCGGTCCCGGCGGATCCCCCAGCGCACGGCCGTGACGGCGAGGCCGATCATGGACACGACGAACAGGGCGAACACGACGAAGAAGGCGGCGTTCATACGGTGATCGACCCTACGTCACACCCGTAGGGCAGGCTGGCCCGGTGCCCGTGCCGCCCACCACCGCCACCACGACAACGACAGGGTCGACGACGGGCACGAGGACGGGCTTCCGGCCCCCGGAGGGCGCCGACCTCCTCCGGCGCCTGCGGGGTCCGGGGACGAGCCGCCCGGCGGTCGATCCGGGGCTGGCCGGGGGGCTGCGGGACTGGCTCGAGGACGGGCTGGCCGAGGTGGCCGCCGAGGTGGCGCCCGGAGGGGTCCCGGTGCGGGTGACGAAGGAGGCTCTCACCGGGGTTCTCACCTGCGAGGCTCATCTGGTCGCCCGCCGGGTGGCCCCCCGGGTGATCAGCGAGGAGCTGGCCCGGGGCAGCCTGGTCGACGCCTTGTTCCGGCAGTGGGTGACGACGGGTCGGCTGGAGGATCCCTGGTCCGATGCGCTCGGGGCGGTGGGCGTGGGCGGTGACACCGATGGCATCGCCGCCTTCGTCGAGACGCTGCCGGCCGAACGCCGCCAGGCGCTGGCCGAGGAGATCGCCGAGCACGCGTCGGGCATCGTGGCCCGCTGGCCGGTGCCGAGCCCGATGTGGTTGCCGCGCACCCAGGAACGGGTGGTGGTGCCGCTCGTGGGCGGACGGGTCGTCATGAGCGGGGTGGTGGACCTGGCCTTCGGGGGTCCGGCCGGAGAACGGGCGTCGGTGTGCGTGGTGGAGCTCAAGTCGGGGCGACGGCGCATCGAGCACCGGGGCGATCTCCATTTCTATGCGCTGCTGGAGACGCTGCGCAGCGGCGCGCCGCCCTTTCGGATCGCCACCTACTACACCCGTACCGGTGAGCTCGACGTCGAAGCGGTGAGCGAGGACGTCCTTCTGAGTGCGTTGCAACGGGTCCTGGCCGGCGCCGTGCGGCTGTGTCGACTGGCCGCCGGCAACGAACCGGCGCGCAGCCCCAACGGCCTGTGCGCCTGGTGCACTGATCTGCCGCAGTGCGAGCCCGGTCAGCGACGGGCGGGGACGAACGTGCCGCGCGTCGCCGGCGACGCCGATGGCGACGATGATTTCGCCCTCGTGGCCACGGGGCTCACCGGTGAGGGTGTGGAGGCCGATGAGCAAGGGAGCGAAGGATGACGGTGCCGATGACGACGGGCATGTCACTGGCGTTGCCCCGGGCCGGCTCGTTGACCGACGCCCTCATGGCACCGCCGTCAGACACGGTGTCGGCCGAGGAGCTCCGGGTTCTGCGGGAGCAGCTGGCCGGGGATCTCGCCGCGCTGGTGGAAGAGCTACCCCCGGGTGAGAAGCTCCGGCTCGACGAGTTCCGTTTCGGCCAGGCCCGGGAACATCCCGATCGCCTGAGCGCCGTGGAGGGGCCGTTCGTGGCCTCCCCGGCCCGGTGTCGGCGGGCCGTGGGACTGGGCGCGGTGGCCCGCTGCCTCGGGCGCCGGTCACCGTCGCCGGGCGCCGCGGTGGCCGAGGTCCTGGCCGCCGGGGTCGAGGACGCGGCCGACGGTGGCGACCCGGGGGCCCGGCCCCCGTGGCGGGCCGGCTGGTACGGCGGCCTGCCGGCGGGGGGTCGGGCCATGGTCGAGGCCGAAGCGGTGACGTGGGCCACCCAGCTGTGGACGGCGCTCGAATGGGAGCGGTTGGTCCAGCCCGTGGTGGGCGGGGGAGACGACTGGTGGGACTGTCCGGGCACCCGGGCCCTCACGCTGCGGGGGCGGGCCGATGTCCGGGTCCGAGCCGTTGGCCGACCGGTGCTGCTGGTGGTCGGGTCCGGTGTCCCGCCGTCTGACTGGCGTAGCGCTCTCGGGTTCCCGGCCCTCGTGCCGGC
>PKWD01000091.1:0-9003 GCA_003131945.1 Acidimicrobiaceae bacterium | reverse complement strand
TCAGGCGGCGTGATTCTCAGGCGGCGTGATTCTCAGGCGGCATGGCCGGCCGTCCAGGCCAGCAACTGTGTGAGGGGCCAGGCGTTCACGATCCGGTCGTCCGGCGCGTCGGCCTCGACGGCCTGCTCGCATCCGTTGCGCAACCACTCCAGCTGACCGGGGGCATGGGCGTCGGTGTCGATCGAGACCAGGCAGCCGAGCTCCAGGGCCTGGCGCAGCAGGGGCTCGGGCGGGTCGCGTCGTTCGGGGCGGGAGTTGATCTCCACGGCGGTGCCGGTGCGGGCACAGGCGGCGAAGACGAGCTCGGCATCGAACCGGGACTGGGGCCGACCCTTGCCCACCAGCTTGCGACCGGTGCAGTGCCCAAGGATGTCGGTATGGGGGCTATCGACGGCGGCCACCATGCGCTTTGTCATGGGTCCGGGGTCCATGGAGAGCTTCGAGTGCACGCTGGCCACCACGATGTCGAGCCGGGCCAGCAGCGTCTCGTCCTGGTCGAGGCTCCCGTCCTCCAGGATGTCGACCTCGATGCCGGTGAGGATCCGGAACGGGGCGAGCTCCTCGTTCAGCTCGGCCACGACGTCGAGCTGTTGGCGCAAACGCTCGGGGTTGAGACCGTGGGCCACGGTGAGCCGGGGACTGTGATCGGTGAGGGCCCAGTACTCGTGTCCGAGATGGCGGGCGGCCTCGGCCATCTCGTCGATGGGGCTGCCGCCGTCGGACCAGTCCGAGTGGCTGTGGCAGTCGCCCCGCAACAGTTTTCGCACTTTGGCCACCGCCCCCTTCGGTGGCGGGTCGGCCCGTTGGACGAGTTCGGTGAGGTAGGCCGGGTCGCCACCGGCGAGCGCCTCCTTCACGGCCGTGGCCGTGCTGTCGCCGATGCCGGGCAGCGACGTGAGGCGTCCCGAGCGCGACAGCTCCTCGACCCGGGAGGGCGGCTCGGCGGCCAGGATGGTGGCGGCGTTGCGGAAGGCCCGGACCTTGTAGGTACCGGCCCCTTCGGCTTCGAGCAGGTAGGCGATGCGGCGGAGGGCGGCGACGGGGTCCACGATCGTGAATGTACCGGTCTCCGACCCTGGTGTCCGGGGCAGTCTGCAAGTTCGTCTTTGTCAGGAGGTCCCTGACGTTGTAAGGTCTCCCCTGACAACACCAGGGGCCTGACAACGCAAGGAGAACCCCATGGCCGTCACCGAAGAGCGTGTCACTACATTCTGCTCGTTCTGTCTGAAACCGAAAGACGAAGTGGCAAAGTTGGTCGCTGGTCCGGGGGTCTACATCTGTGACGAGTGTGTAGATCTCTGTCGCCAGATCATCAGCAGCCCACCCTCTTTGCCACCACAGCTGACATCTTGGGAAGAGGACCTTGACCTCGATGGAGTACTTGCCAGCCTCCCTCGGATGGCGGCCGCAGGTGCGCAGGTCGAAAGCAATCTCTCCCGCTTCGTGAAGAGGGCGAGAGAGCTTGGCGCTACGTGGGCGGCCATCGGAACGTCCTTGGGGATGAAACGACAGTCGGCGTGGGAGCGATTCTCTGGCGAGAAGTAATGGCCCGTGCCCCTGTCCCCAATCACCGGTTGGGTGGGGACAGGATCAGAGTGGAAGTCAGGCCCTCGCTCAACACCCGGGCAACGCGTAACCGGGCGTCTTTCCTTCTGCTCCGAGCATCCACGCCGATTCCGGCGTACCAGGTGAGGGGGGGCTTGCATTCTGCGGGTACTCGAATACGACGACCTTGGCTGAGGTAGTTCCGGGGAGGGATCTCGTCCATTCAGCAAGTGGTGTGTACTGCCACGCAGCGTCGTCAACAGGGAGCGTTTGGCGACCATCCTTGTGCCGCCAGAGCTGTCCCTACTGCGCTGACAATCGTTTGGGTGGTGTCCACCGACTTGAAGTTGGTGAACACCTCTACACCACTCCACCCGGCCCGCCCGCTGGGATTGGCAGGGCATGCCGGTGACCACACCGCATCATTCTTGCTGGAGTAGACGACTGTCGATCCCGATGGAACAGCCCTGGCGACTGGCGACAGTTCACGAAGGACCACCCCGCCAGGATCGCCACCCGAGTGATCGGACCGTGAAAAAGCGAAAGCCGTCAGCCCCATACCGAGGAGAAGGAGTACTCCTACAGCTATGACCACTCGACCGGGTCGCCCGTTGACGTGTCGAGGTCGCCTCGTGGGGGCAAGAGGTTCGGCCTCATCCCTGACAGGGTCGCTCAACGAACTGACGCTTGATCCACCACCGGCCACCAAGGCAGCCTACGACGGTCGAGGTGGATCGATCGGGGTGCCCCTGATCACCGGGACGGTGGGACACCGGTTCTGGCCCGCGCCGCGCCGAGTGCTTGCTCTGGCGAGCGCAAGTCCCCGCTCCTTTCCGAAGGGTCGACAAAGAAGCGACACGGGGACGCCATGGCCCACCCCCCCCTATCCTGGTTGGTCAGCCATCCAGAATCCCCCTCGTTTTGGTAAGAGGACTTCTCAAGACCCCCAGTCTTGGTAAGTCTCTCGGGACTCCGCGTTCCATGTCAGCATCGATGCATGCCGGCCAAGACGCCATCGGTCGAAGTCGAGGCGGACGGGCACACGGTGACCGTGACGAACCCGGACAAGGTCTTCTTCGCCACCCGGGGTGAGACCAAGCTCGACCTCGTCCTCTACTACCTGGCCGTGGGCCCAGGGGCGCTGAAGGGTGTGTTCAACCGCCCCACCGTCTTGAAGCGTTTCCCTCACGGGGCCGAAGGCGACTTCTTCTATCAGAAGCGGGTCCCGGCCGGCCGGCCCCCGTGGATCGAAACGGTGACGGTCCACTTCCCCAGTGGGCGCAGCGCCGAGGAGCTGTGTCCGGTCGATGTGGCCCACATCGCCTGGGCCGCCAATCTGGGGTGCCTCGATCTCAATCCCTGGCCGGTGCGGCGCGACGACGTCGACCACCCCGACGAGCTCCGGGTCGACCTCGACCCGCAACCGGGTGTCCCTTATGACGATGTGCGCCGTGTGGCCCTGGAGGCCCGTGCCGTTCTCGACGAGCACGGTCTGCAGGGTTTCCCGAAGACATCGGGGTCGCGCGGCATGCACGTGAACGTGCCCATCGAACCCCGCTGGGACTTCACCGAGGTGCGTCGGGCCGCTCTGGCCCTGGCCCGGGCCGTCGAGCGACGGATGCCGGAGGTGGCCACCTCGGCCTGGTGGAAAGAGCAACGCGGTGAACGGGTGTTCATCGACTACAACCAGAACGCCCGTGATCGGACGGTGGCGTCGGCCTATTCGGTGCGGGCCAATCCCGAGGCCCGGGTGTCGTGCCCTCTCGACTGGGACGAAGTTCCCGACGCCGAGCCGTCCGACCTGACGCTCGCCACCGTCCCCGCCCGCTTCGCCGAGCGTGGCGATCCGGGGGCCGGGCTCGACGACGAACGCTTCGACCTCGGTCCCCTGTTGGAACTGGCCGCCCGCGACGAGGCCGGAGGACTGGGTGACGCGCCCTGGCCCCCGCACTTCGCCAAGCAGAAAGGTGAACCGCGCCGTGTCGCACCGGGACGGGCCCGGGACCGCCCCCCGGAGACTTGATGCGCCGAACGGCGGCAACGTGAGTAGCGAAGGAGCAAGGACATGCTGAAATTATTCGGCTTTCTCACCAAGAGAGAAGATATCGAGACGCTGGCATTTGTCGAATACCATGAAAATAACCACGTACCGTTGATCTGCGGTCTGGCGCCCCCTCCCATTGTCTACAAACGCAACTACCTTGTGCGGGGCGACGAATGCAACCGCCAAGACGACACGATCGACGTCGACGTCGTGACGGAACTGGTATTTCCCGACCGGGCTACCTATCTCGCCCGGAGCGGCAGTGGGGAACGGGCGTGGCCGGCGAGCAGGTCGAAGCGGACGAGCTTACGTTTCTCGATCGGCCGCGGACCAGGGCCTATGTCATCGAGGAACATGTGACATCGGGTTGAGCCGTACGGCACTCGAGAAAGGAGCCAGCAGGACAAGCTCGAACTGGTGGTGCTGCCGGTGCTGTTCGGAGCAGGGATGCGGCTCACGCCGTCGCTCAGTCCCGACACCGCGCTGGCGTTCAAAACACGCGTGCACTGCCCGGCGGCTCGGTCGAGATCGTCTACGGCTGCCACAGTGGAGGCGATCCGCTTGCGGGCCGACCTGTCAGCCAACGGGGAGCCTGACCGGCCGGTCAGGCTCCGAACACGGCGTCGAGCTCCTCGGGCACGACCACCTCGAGCTGGGCGTAGGTGCAGGTCTCGGGGGTGCGGTCGGGGCGCCAGCGCCGGAAGGTGGTGGCGTGGCGGAAACGGTCGCGCTGGAGATTGTCGTAGCCGACCTCGCAGACGAGATCGGGGGCCAGGGGCTCCCAGGACAGGTCCTTCTTGGCGTTCCATCGTGACGGCGCCCCGGGGGTGCGGCCACCGGTGGTCTCGGGGGCGGCCCAGGACTCCCAGGGGTGGCCCTCGAGCGAGGTGCGACGGTGGGGGGCGAGCTCGTCGACCAGCTCGCGGCGACGGGCCATGGTGAACGACGCCGTGACCCCCACGTGCTGGAGCACGCCGGCCTCGTCGAAGAGCCCGAGCAGCAGCGAGCCCACGATGGGTCCCGACTTGTGCCAGCGGAAGCCGGCCACGACGCAGTCGGCGGTGCGCTCGTGCTTCACCTTCATCATCATCCGCTCGTCCTCGCGGTAGGTCTGGTCCAGGCGCTTGGCCACGACGCCGTCGAGACCGGCGCCCTCGAACCGGGAGAACCAGTCCCGGGCCACGGCTGGGTCGGTGGTGGCCGGGGTGAGGTGGACCGGGGGTAGGGCGTCAGCGAGGGCCTCTTCCAAGAGCGAGCGCCTCTCGCTGAAAGGGGCGGCCCGTAGGTCACGGTCACCGAGGGCCAGCAGGTCGAAGGCCACGAAGGAGGCCGGGGTGGTGGTGGCCAACATCTCGACCCGGGAGGCGGCGGGGTGGATGCGCTGGAGCAGCGCATCGAAGTCGAGGCCACTGGTGCCGGTGATGACGATCTCGCCGTCGACGACCGACCGGGTCGGCAGCGCCTGGCGCAGGGGCTCGAGGAGCTCGGGGAAATAGCGGGTGAGGGGCCGTTCGTTTCGACTCCCGAGCTCCACCTCGTCTCCGTCACGGAAGACAATGCAGCGGAACCCGTCCCATTTCGGCTCGTAGACGAGGTCGTCGGCCTCGGGGAGCTGGCGGGCCAGCTTGGCCAGCATGGGGGCGACGGGGGGCATGACGGGGAGATCCATCGCACCACGCTGCCACGACGGTGCCCGGGTGTGGGTTTCACAACGGATGCACAAGCTCCGGTCCCGGGGCTGCTGGGGCGGCCCGACCGGGTCGATAAGCAAGTGATGGCTCACGACGGAGCGGCATATGCAGCCCTGTCGCGGTTCCTGCCGTGGCGTTGGGGGCGGCCCGGGCCCGTGGCGCGCCACGGCGAGAAAGGCGACGCCGGCACGCTCACGAGGCGCCTGGCGGGGCGGGGGTTCCCATTGGTGGCGACCGAGGCCGAGGAATTGTTGTCCGAGCGCACACCGATCGCCATGCCGGTGCCATGAATCCCCCCCCGAAGCGGAGATGTCAGCCCATGACGTTAGGTGCCACCCGCCGAACAGCATCACCGGCCGTCCTCGTGGCCGACGACGACGATGCCATACGGGCGTCGGTGTCGGACATCCTGCGCCACGAGGGCTATGTGGTGGCCGAGGCGGGTGACGGGACCACGGCCCTCGACCTCCTCGGCACCCGGCGCTTCGATGCCCTCGTCCTCGACGATCGGATGTCGGAGCTCGACGGCATGGCCACGCTGGAGGCCATGGACAAGCCGCCGCCGGCCGTCATCATGTCGTCGTACGACGTTGATTCGACCGGGCGCAAGGACCTGGCCGTGCGGGGTATCGGCTACCTGCGCAAGCCGATCGACCCCGAGCACCTGCTCGACGCCGTGGCCACGGCCGTGGGCCGGGCCCAGCGGGCGTAATCGGGCGTTCCCCCGGCTCCGGCGCCCGGACGGGGGCCGCCGGCCGAGCGTGGCCGGGGCGGTGGCAGTGCCCTGACGCTGAACATTTCGCCCTCGCCTCCCGTAGGACGCCCGGGCCCATCGGCCGGGCACCGTCCGGGACAGGGAGCCATGCAAGTGGCGTTGATCACGCAGGGACATGGGCACAGGCGCGCCGGTGGCGGGTGGAGCACGCTTCTGGTCACGGCCACGGTGGCGCCCCTGCTCATGGCCAAGGGTAAGACCATGCCGGCGGGGGCGACGGGGCTCGGGACAGTGGCCTTCGGGGCCAAACGCCTCCAGGTGACGTACAACTCGAGCGCCCTGTACACCTTCAAGGGGGACACGGACACCAGCGCCAACGGCAACGGCACGGCCGGGTTCGTGGTGGCGCAGGTTTCCTCGTAGGCCAGACGTGCCACACTCTGGGCCGTCCCTGACGGGTGGTCGCGGGACGGTGGCCGGCCGTCACGGCCTCGAGAGGTGGGTGGGTCGTGCGGGTGAGACGAGGGTCGGGCATCGCCCTGGCCGCGGTCATGGCGGCGATGGCGATGCCGTCGGCGACGGCCGTCGCGGCGCAGCCTTCGGTCCCCACCCTTCCCCGCTCGAAGGTTCCCATCCCGAAGGTCGAGGGTCCGATCACCGGTCCGAGCTCTCCGTCGATCATCGGCACCTCGTTCAATCTGGCCAAGGTCGGGTACCAGGAGGATGAGTACTTCATCTCGGGCACGGCCACCAGCTACCGGTTGAAGGGCGCGGCACCGGCCGACGGGCGCTGGAAGGTGACGCCGAACTCGAGGGCGAGCTACAAGACGCGTCTGCTCGTGTACCGGCCGTCGGATCCCAAGAAATTCAACGGCACCGTCGTCGTCGAGTGGCTGAACGTGAGCGCCGGTTCCGACACGGCGCCGGACTGGATCGGCGACCACACCGAGCTCATCCGGCAGGGCTTCGCCTATGTGGGTGTCTCGGCCCAGGCGCTCGGCGTGAACGGGGGGACATCGGTTCTCCAGATCGGAGGGTCGGGGCTCAAGAAGGTGAACCCGAAACGCTATGGAACGCTGCACCATCCGGGCGACGCCTACTCCTACGACATCTTCTCGCAGGCGGCGCAGGCCATCCGGCACCCGCGCGGTGCCTCGCCCCTGGGTCCGCTCAAGCCCAAAGCGTTGATCGCCGACGGCGAGTCGCAGTCGGCCTTCTTCTTGACGACGTACATCGACGCCATCGCCCCCGTGGCCCACGTTTACAACGGGTACTTCGTCCACAGCCGGTGGGGGGGCGGGACCTCGTTGTCGGGTTCGCTCACCCTCGGTGTCCACGAACCGTTCCGGACCGACCTGGGCGTTCCGGTGCTCGCCTTCGAGACCGAGACCGACCTCGTGGTGGGGTACGTGGGCGACCGCCAACCGGACAACCGGTGGTTCCGGGACTGGGAGGTGGCGGGGACGGCGCATGCCGACGACTACATCACCATCATCGGGATGTCGGACAACGGTCGGTCGAACGTGGCCGGGGACATCGTCACCGAGGACACCCCTCTCGCCATCATCGGCTGTACCTCTCCGCCCAACTCGGGGCCCCAGCACTGGGTGCTCGACGCCGCCATCTCCAGGCTCAACCGGTGGGTGCGGACCGGCACCGCGCCCCCCCACGCGCCGCGCCTGGAGCTGACCTCGGGTGCGCATCCGGTCATCAGGCGTGATTCGCTGGGCAACGCCCTGGGCGGGATCCGGACACCGGAGCTCGACGTCCCCATCGCCGCCTTGACGGGGACGGCGCCGGCGGGTGCGTCAGAGACGTGCAGCCTGTTCGGATCGACGACACCGTTCGATCAGGCCACGCTCACGTCGCTGTACCCGACGCACGCCGACTACGTGACGAAGTTCGACGCCGCGGCGCGCCGGGCCGTGAAGGCGGGCTTCATCCTCCCGGCCGACGCCTCTCAGATCGAGGCGGCGGCGGCCGCTTCGAGCGTTGCGTAATCGTCGGTCAGGCTGGCGCCGTCGGTCACGCTGGCACCGTTCGTCAGGGCTCGAACCGGTAGTGGGGATTCCACAGTGCCAGCCCGTGTCCGTTCGAGAGAGCGGTGGCCTCGACGGTGCAGCGGGCGCCCTTCACGATGCCGGGGATGGGCCTCGGTCCGCCGAAGACGATGGTGAGACGACCGGTGTCGTCGTCGAGCTGACAGATGTAGGCGGGAGCCCTGCGCCACCGCGCCACNNTGACCACGACTCGGCGGCGGGGAGCGCAGTCGGCGATCCGGCGGGCGATCGGGCGCCCACCCCAGCAGTCGCCGGTGGTGGGTTCCCACCCGGTCATCTGAGCGGGGCGAGCGCTTCGTTCAGTTGCAGGACATCGATGAAGCTGCTGCCGAGGAAGCCCAGTGGCTCACCTTGCGTCTCTTTGGCGATGAGGCTCCGCAGAGCCGAGGGGGCGATGCCGGTGGCGGCCGACACCATGGGGATCTCGGCCCTGGCGTCCTGCGGCGTGATGTCGGGGTCGATGCCGCTGCCCGAGGTGGTGACGAGATCCGGAGTGGGGTTGACGCCGCGCTTGTGCCAGTAGGCCACCAACTCTTCGGTGAAAGCCTTCAACTTGGCCGAGCGCGGCCCCAGGTTGGTCGCCCCCGTTTCACCGGGCTGGCCGTTGGCCACCAGGGGGTCGTCGCCGGGATGTCCGGCCGGGCTCGTGGCCTTGCTGGCATAGGGGCCGAGGTCGTCGGGCCGACCCTGAAAGACACAACTGCCGTTCGGATGTCCGGGGCAGTTCGTGGCTGACCAGTTCTGTCCGACGAGGGTCGACCCGTTGGCCGTGACCGACCCGTCGGCCTGGTGCTTGAACAGGACCTGGGAGACCCCGGTACCGACAAAGGCGTAGACGAAGGTCAAGACGATGGCGATGAGGGCGAGGATGAGTGAGCGGCGGAGGTGGGCGAGCATCAGTTGGTCTCCATCAGTAGGCGTGGAGGGCGACGAGGATGAGGTCGATGA